>PMBZ01000117.1 GCA_003153975.1 Hyphomicrobiales bacterium | reverse complement strand
TGGCAGGCCCTGCAGTGGGCTGGCTGGGAGAAGGTCATCATCGGTCTGGTCAGCTCGCTCTTCGTGGGTTTCGTTGGCGCCTTTGTGCTTGGCCGGATCATCATCGCGCTCGCGGCCAAGGCCAGCCCGACGCGGGCAAAGCGCAATTTCGACCGGGCGCAGATGGCCTCGGCCGCCTTCATGGCCTTCAATCATGGCCTCAACGACGGCCAGAAGTTCATGGGCGTGTTCGCGATGACGCTTTTGGCCGGCGGCGCCATCCCCGAATTTCACATTTCCTGGTGGGTGATACTTATCTGCGCCTCGACGATGGGGGTCGGCACCAGCTTCGGCGGCTGGCGCATCATCCAGACGGTTGGCGTCAAGATGGCGCGGCTGACCTCCTGGCAGGGCTTCGCCGCGACCATGGCGGCGTCGTCGACGATCTATGTCGCGTCGTCATACGGCGTTCCGCTGTCGACCACGCACACGATCACCAGCGCCGTGGTCGGCGTAGGCGCCAGCAAACGCGTATCCGACGTGCGCTGGAGAGTTCTGCGCCGCATCATGCTGGCCTGGGTTGCGACCTTTCCTGCCTGCGCCGTGCTCGCCTTCGTTGCCGCAACCGTCGCCAACCACCTCTGGAAATGAACCCTTAATATCGAACCTTTGAGTTTAAGCCCTTCTGGCGGTATCATCCTTTCATTTGGAAAAATTGCATTATCCTTGCAGCTTTTTTCGTCAGCCATGGGGAGCATGTCATGTACGCCCGCCGGCAAGTCGCGGCCTTGCCGCTGCGCCGCACCCATGAGGGTTTGGTGGAAGTTCTGCTCGTGACCTCGCGGGACACAGGCCGCTGGATCATACCCAAAGGCTGGCCGTCGAAGCGGCTCAGCGATGGCATGGCAGCGGCTCGCGAAGCCTGGCAAGAGGCCGGCGTTAAGGGCAAGATCGCTCCGGAGGCGATCGGCTCCTATCGTTATGTAAAGGCGGAACTTGGCTTTGAGGCAATCGATGTCAGCGTCTTCGTGCTTGAAGTTACGGAAGAGCATCAAAGCTGGCGTGAAATGCACCAGCGGCGGAGGGAATGGTTTAAAGTAACCGAAGCCGCCGCTCAAATCGGCGAGCCAGAACTTGCCGAACTGATTAAGAACTTTGACGAAGTGAGCGGTTGCGGCCCAATCCCGGTTCCATGAAGGAAGCACGGCGGCGACGCTTTTGCCGCCTCGCGATGTTTTGCCTGCCGCTTCATACTCAACGGTTGAGGGACGCCGGGCCGCTCACATAGCGGCTTCCCTTCGCGAAGAAGCGGAGCGGGCGGTGTGCATCGCGGCTGATGCCGATGCGCGTGCTCACCCCGATTTCCTGTGGCTCGCCGCCGCCACCGGCGAGCCACAGCGGACCCGCCGCGCACAAATCCGTGCCGTCGAGGCTGCGGTCTATATCGAGTGCCATGGCAAGCCGGCCAGGCCCGCGCATCAGATCGCGCTCGGGAACCTCGCCGCGATAGCGTGCCATCGCGCCGGCTCCCAAGACCGGCTCCGCCGCGCGGATCAGCACCGCTTCGCCCGCGCCCTCGGCCGCGCCCGAGACGTTCAGCGCGAAATACATGCCATAGATAAGATATACGTAGGCATGGCCTTTCGGCCCGAACATCACCCGGTTGCGGGCCGTCATGCCGCGAAAGGCATGGCTCGCCGCATCGCCTGTGAGATAAGCCTCGGTCTCGACGATTCGGCCGGCCGCGAGCCCCGCCGGCAAGGCGCGCACGACAAGCTTACCCATCAGGAACCGTGCAAGCTCCGTGGTGCCGTCGGGCAGACTGTGCCTGCCAAGCGGCTCAAACCCCTCCGGAATTGCCGTTTGCACAGTCATCGAAGACAATCCGGTTCCTGCGGCATGGCCACAGCTTATTCCGGAAGAGCGTCGCCTGGCATGGCGTTTGGCCTGCCGATACTGACATAATGAAGCCCCGCCTCGCGAGCGTGGCTGGCGCGGTAGATGTTGCGCAGGTCGGCGAGCACGTTGCCGCGCATCTTCGCCTTCATCGCCTGGAGGCTCACCGCCCGGAACTCGTTCCATTCGGTCAGCACCACGGCGGCGTCCGCGCCCTCGGCCGCGTCAAGCACGCTCTCGCACCAGATAACACCCGGCAGGAGCGGCCCGGCCTGCTTTTTCCCTTGCGGATCGTAGACGCGGACCGTGGCTCCGCGTTCCTGGAGCATGGGCACGATGACGAGGCTTGGCGCATCGCGCATGTCGTCGGTGCTCTGCTTGAAGGTAACGCCGAGGATCGCGACGGTCTTGCCGAGCACGTCGCCGCCGGCCGCCCGGATCACCTTATGCGCCATGGCGATCTTGCGCTCGTTGTTGACCTTCTCGACCTGCTCGATGAGCGTCAGGGGGCTTCGGGCCTCGCGTGCGGTGCGGGCCAGGGCTGAAACGTCCTTGGGGAAGCACGAGCCGCCGTAGCCGGGGCCGGGATGCAGGAATTTGTCGCCGATGCGCCGGTCGGAGCCGATGGCGTGCGCCACCTGCTGGACGTTGGCGCCCACTTCCTCGCAAAGGTCCGCGATCTCGTTGATGAAGCTGATCTTCATGGCGAGGAAGGCATTGGCCGCGTATTTGGCAAGCTCGGCACTCTCGCGGCTTACGAATATGACCGGCGCGTTGCGCAGCCGCAAGGGCTCGTACGCCCGTTCCATGACGGCGCGCGCCCGCTCGCACTCAACGCCGACAAGCACGCGGTCTGGATGGGTAAAGTCCTGGATCGCGGAGCCTTCGCGCAGGAACTCGGGGTTGGAGCACACCGCGAAATCCGCCTCGGGCCTGAACCTCTTCAAGCGCCGCTCGATCTCGCGGCTGGTGCCAACCGGCACGGTCGATTTTGTCGTGACGACAGTGAAGCCGGTCAAATGCGGCGCTATCTCCTCCACCGCTTGATAGACGTAGGAAAGATCCGCGTAGCCGTCGCCGCGGCGCATCGGCGTTCCGACGGCCAGGAAAATCAGATCGGCCTCGCGCACGGCCGCCGCAAGCTCGCCTGTGAAGCGGAGCCGGCCCGCCCGCACATTCTTCTCCACCAGATCGTCGAGGCCGGGCTCATAGATCGGAATTTCGCCGCGGCCGAGCTGGGCGATCTTTCCAGAGTCCTTTTCGACGCAGGTGACGTTCCAGCCGAAATCCGAAAAACAAGCGGCGGATACCAGGCCGACATAGCCTGCCCCGATCATGCAAATGTTCATGCTGCGTCCCTTGCCCGGTGTATCGATCCAATTCTTAGACCGTCGAGCGCCGGGCGGCAAGCCGGCGCGAAGTGCCGGGCCTCCGGTTCAAGGCGCCAGCGCCAAATCGGCCGCCCTCCGAAGGGCCGGTTTTCTTAATGTCAGGGGCTAACGGCGTGCTTGCGCCTTAACCACTATGCAACTTTTGCGTGTCCGTTCTCTCTCACGCTTGGCATAAGCGTCGTGTGCGATAAACGCAGTCACAAGTCCGCGATTTGGAGAGACCGTCATGTATCAGTTCGCATATTCCGCGATCTGCGAAGAGTTGCCAGCCCCGGCGAGCCCGCCTCTGCGGAGCCAAAGGCTGCCGGATGCGATCGAGTTGATCGAAGCCGCGGATAAAGCCCGTCCCGCATCGCATGTGCAACTCCAACTCCTGTCGGATTTCCGCCGGCTCTGGCTTTCGATTGCGAACGATCTCATTCAGGACGGCCAGAACCTCCCCCCCGAATCGCAGGTGAACGTGCACAGGGATGCCGCCCGCGTGCTGGAGGAGATAGAGCGCCGCCGCTTCAGCCCCGGCAGCGAAGCAAAAGACAGGGCCGATGCCCCGGTGGATATGTTCCTGTGACAAAGCCTGGCGTGACGGTTCCGGCAAAAATCCTCGAAAGCGCGCCGGAGAACCTTTCCGAGATCGAGCGTGCGCTCGGTGCCGCGCTTAGGGAATTCGCGTCGGAGTTGAGGCTCGCCGATGCCGCGGATTTCGCCGCTTTCATCCGTATCGGCCACATGCCGAATTTGCAAAGCTTGGTGCAGTCTTCCGCCGAACTTTATTTCAAGCCGGGCACGCTGGAGCTTGCCGAGCCCGGCGAACTGGATCTCGACTGGTCGCAGCCCCCGCTCGTCACGCTGCCCATGAAATTCCGCCACGCCGGCGTGCGCGTTTATTTCCGGCTGCGGCTCGCGGCAGCCTCCGCCGCCGTCGAGGTCGAGTCGATTACCGCGGAGAACGGCGCCACGGGGGAAGATTTGCACCGTTGCTTGCAAGAAGCGCTCGCCGGCGCGCGCTTGGCCCAGTCCTGATGCGGGCTCTGCCCTTGGCGGCAGGGAGGCGCTACCCTGGCACCCTTTGCTCAGGCCACACGTTGAGGGCGGCCTCAAGTCCGGCCTAGAGGCTGTTGGAGGCGCGGGAGCAACCGCCGCAATCCTCGCAGACGCTTGTGTTGATAACGGCCCGGCTGGGCGAATGTTCCACAAGTCCGCGCCTGTGGTGGCGGCGCAGACCCGGCCGGTCAGACAGAGAGCTTCTGGGCCGCGCCATTGAGGGAGGCGGGCACCTTTTCCGGCACTCCTCTCGGCACCGTGAAAGTGAAGACACCGCCGCCTTCGGGCCGGTTCGCCGCCCAGATTTTCCCGCCGTGCAAGTTGATTAGCTCGCGGCAGATCGTAAGGCCGAGCCCCGTGCCGCTGCTGCTCTTTTTCGAGCTGCTGCCTTGGCTGAACCTGTCGAAAATCGTGCCCAGCTCCTGTTCCGGAATACCCATCCCTTGATCGGACATGCTGCATTGAAGTGCCGGGCTGCCATCGGGAAACTCCGCATCCGATATTTCCAGCAGGATACGCCCGCCCACGGGCGAGAACTTTATCGCGTTGGAAAACAGGTTGACCAGGACCTGGGTGATACGGGCATAATCGACCACGGCACCCGTATCGTTCGACTTGGTGGCGATGGAAACGCGGAGCCTCTTTTCCTCCAGAAGCGAACTCAGCTCGCGCTGGCTGCCTTCGATGATATCCAAAAGGTTGGCCTTGCCGGTCTGAAGCTCGATCTTGCCGGCTTCAAGCTTCGCGAAGTCGAGCATATTGTTGAGCAGATCGAGAAGCCTTAGGCCCGCGGTGCGGGCGTTCCCGATATATTTTTCGATCTTTGCCGGGTCCTCCGATCTCACATCTTCCTGCGCCATTTTCGTGTAGGCCAGGATGGCGTGCATCGGCGTCCGGAATTCGTGGCTCATATAGGCCAGGAAGCCCGATTTCGCGCGGTTTGCCTCCTCCGCTCGCTGGACCGCCTGACGGAACTGCGTGTTGAGCGCGTGAAGTGCCTTGCGTTCCTCCTCAAGGGCGGAATTAGCCAAAATCAAATTCGCCTTCTCGCTATTCAGCTCGATCTCGTGGGAGATCCGTTTCGAGATTTCGCGGCTGAGCAGAAACGGCATGACGAGCGAGAAAAGGACCGCCAGGATGCAGGCTGCAACGGCCACACTTTTCTGCCAGGTCGAGGCCGAGAACGCCTCGTCCTTTCCAAGCCCGACGATGACGAGCAGGGGGAAGCCTTCGATCTTGCGCCAATTGTAGAGCCTATGAAGTCCATCCGCCGCGGCGTGGCCTTCATAGGCGCCTCTCGACTCGAATGCGGCGGCGCGAAGGGCGGGAAGCTCGGAGCCATCCCCCGAGCCATCCTCATGGGCCGTTGCCAGGCTGCCGCCTCCGTAGCTGCGGGAAAGGTAGGCGCGCACGGCGCCATCGGTGCCCACAAGCATCAGCGTTCCCGTCTGGCCCAGGTTGACGGAATGATAGAGGATGGTGAGGAACTCCGGCTCGATCGTGGCGAAAAGGGTGCCGGCGAGAGTTCCGTCCGGCTGATTGAGCCGGATGGACATAGGGATTTTGATGCGATGCGACCCGCGTGCCATGACGGGCGCGCCGATGAAGAATCCGGCATCCGGGTTCGCCGCGTGGATCTTGAAATGCTCCCGGTCCGACAAATCCGCACCCACCCAATTGGGGTCCACCGTGGAGGATACGACCTTCCCCTTGGCATCGAGGATCGTCATGTGTGTGTGACGTGCATCGGGCGCGCGCTGCTTGAGCCAGTCCGCCAGCGCGGGCTTGGGGCCTTCCGCCGCGATTCTGGCTTCCAGCCTTTTCATCGCGGCCCAGGTATTGTCGATATAGTCGCGCACCTCTAACTCGAAGGCCGCGGAAAGGTTCGCGGCGTTGAATTGCGCCTCTTCCAAAGCCAGCCTGCGCTGCTCGAAAATGAGGGTCGCGGCCAGAATGAATATCGTTAGCGTGAAGGTGACGCTGTACGCCCAGACCCGCCTTTTGAGCACCTGGCCCGAGTGGAGAATTGCTTTCGTAGCGGCGGAGCCAGGATGTAATGCGGCTTCGGGCGGGGCCAGAGCCGTGCGGCTTCCGCGGTGCAGAAAGCCTGTCCCGTGCGGGAATATGCTCGTGAACAGCCCTGTCATCGATCACGCTACTGAAACCCGGTCATATCTGCCTTAGTACAACCAACGGGTGCATAAAGCATTAATATACCAACCTAAGTCCCGTCTGCCCGCTGGCAGACTTGCCCATCGCCAGGGCTATCGCGGCCATCCATTTTTGCTAAACTGGCTTTTTCTTATCCCGCGCGGGTTCGTTCAAGGGGCAACCCCTCTAACAATCCATGGTCCAAAATCGGGAGGTGCGTAGGTGGGAAGGAAAGGGAGAGACGAAGCCCAATGGCGAGCGGGGGGGGAAGCCATGCAGGGGGCTTCGTCTCTCAGGGGTAACTCTTACCGTGTCTACCGTTCCTTTTGACTGTTAACGCTACTAAACTAAACTCGTTAACAACAGGTTACGCTGACAAACTGTACTGAGGGGGAATGTTAGCGCCACGCAATACCGGCCACGCGCTTACTGGAACACCACAGACGCAACAGCTTAAACTCTACAACGTAACCGTCACGCTCTACAACTTAACTCAACACAACTTTACGCGGACTGACGCCATAAAACACAACATAACGCAACTTTACTTTACTCAACTTCGCAGGAGGGGCTCCGTTCTGGGTGGGGGCGATCCGGAGCATCTGCCGTCTTGCGATGTGATATGTATGCCGCAGCGATTGGACGAAAATAAGGCCAGATAAAGAAAAATGCTTGACGTGTGATTTTTACACATCGGCTATTTGCCAAGCGCGATGTTCGGTTCCAAAAATGTTTCATCCTCAAAAATGCGTAACCCCTTGATTTTAGGTAACGCTGGATGCGGCTGCCCAGTGAAAGTTTCATCCTGAACAGAGACATTCTGCCACTTACGGCAGGGGAAGGCCCTCAGCCCGTGACAAAAAAAGTTTCATTCTGACGGCGCGGGGCAGCCCAGGCGCGCCGTCCAAGGCGTATTTCCGGGATGGGATCGTGGCAGATCGGTGGCCACAGGACCGGGCATAGGGCTTAGAACAGATCGCCGTGCGACCCGGCCCAGGCCAAGTGCAGCGTTTCATTATCGGGCTTCCGGTAGATGAGCAGGGGGGCAGGCTTGATGTGGCATTCGCGATGCCCATTCCATTCGCCAGCCAAGGTGTGATCCTGATTGCTCACAGGTAGGGGGCGATCTTCGGCTAGTGCGCCCCGCAAGAAATTCCGCCCCCGTTTGCCGCGAGCGCTCACGGGATTTCCCGCGGATAAGGCGTACTAATACAGCCCGCCGGAGGTTCGCACCCCATTGGCGGCGCGCGTCGCCACGCGAACTTCCGGCGGGCTGTACTAGTGCTTGAACCGGAAGCGCTGGCCCGCAGATTTCTGATTTTGCTGCTGTTGCTGCTGCAGTTCCAGATCGCTCTCGAAGTCGAAATCGGCGGGCAGCGGGATGTCCGCGCGCTGATCCGGCGAAGGTAATGCCGATTCGGAGAGAAAACTCCGCTCTCTCGCTTGCGCACGCTGCTGTTGCTCGGAGGTCAACGCGGGTCCGCCGCCATGGCCGCTTCCGGTCAGGCCAGGCTGCACGCCGGGCGCCCATTGGCTGGCACCGAACCAAACCTGAATGAGCTGGTGCTCGTCGTCGGTGAGCTTCACACCCGCGTGGAGGCATTTGGCCAGCACAAAATCGCGGTAGGCGCGGGCCACGGCCGCGGGCGAGCGTGTATGCTCAAGCCAGGGGTCGATCTCGTCCACGGCATCGAGCACGAAGGCCACATCCTTCAGGGCAATGCGCAGGCCTTCCTGATTCGCGCGCGCCACGACCGATTGCGCCGTCTTGACTGGCGCAAAGCCGCGCTCGTGCACCTCCGTCGCGATCAGCGTAAACAGAAGCTGGTACTCGCTTGGCGGCAGGGGCGGAGCCTTGCAGGCCTCATAGATCCGGGTGATCGAGTGCTGCAGCTCGGCCAGCTTGGATGAGTTGCTGTCTGGTTGACGTTGCAACCTCTGAGGTTGCTGAGCGGCAGGGTCCTCGATGCGGTGCCGCCTTGGATCGTAGACGAAATGCGGCGGCTTGTCGGTGAGCCTGATGTTTTCAGGCAGCGTGCTGTTGAGGAAGGCCAGGAAGCCGCCCGAGCCGGCCCAGTTCGTGCCCAGCGTCTTGGCGTGGCCCAAAATTTTCTGTGCGCGGTCGGCAAGGTAAGCGATCGGCACGGGCTTTTCCGAGGTCTGCACGACGTCGATCACCAGCCCCAAGATCTCGGCACCGATGGCCTGGAAATCGTCCATGAGCGATTGGACGGCGGAGCTTGGCGCGGCGGCGGCCGCCGGACGGCGCTTGGACGCTTCATCGTAGGCGCCGAAGCTGTTGCCGAGGGGGCTGTGGCTTGGTTGGGCGGCAACAGGATAGGCTGGCGCCCGCTGAGTGACGCTTTGCGTGAGCGCCTTGGCGCCCTCATAGCCAAGCGATGGCCGCGATGCGCGCTGGTTCTCCAGCATGACCGGGCTCGTCTCGTCCATCAGGAACGAGATCATCTCCCGTTCCTCGATCCAGCCGTCGCTGAAGGCCTTGTAAATGTCGGCCGTATTCTCGTTGGCGTAGACCACCGTGCGGCGGTCGTGCGAGCGAAGGTGATGGAGCACGGGGGTGAAATCCGCGTCGCCCGAGAGAATCACGAACTCCTCGAAGCGGGTCGGGTGTTCGAGAAAATCGCGTATATCGCAGGCGATCCTGATGTCCGTGCCATTCTTGAACTGGGAGGACAGCGGCTGGCAGTCGACAACCTCGATGCCGGCAATCATGAAATTGGTGCGGACGGTGGAAAAGGCGTGCGGATCGTGAGGGCCGCCCCGGCTCACGAGCATGCGCCCGGGATTGCCATAGCAGCGCGCGACCGCGAAACGGCGGCGCATTGCCTGTTGATGGGTTTTGTAACGTATAAGCCCGCCTTGCGCGATTCGACTCATCCAGTCTTGCGGGTTACGGGCGAAGCGGCCGGCGGCCTCCTCGCTCTGGCGCCGCAGAGACAGGTACACGTTGTCGAAATCGACGAACAACGCGGAAAGGCAGACCTCCGCGGACCCCGAATTCATAGTTTTATTCCCCGCTCGGACCATCGCCTGCCTTCGCCCTCACTTGGCATTCGATAGTTTATTTAAAAATATGGCCTTTCCGCAAGAGCTCCTGCACAGCTACCAGCAAATTCCGGCCATTTTTCTGTCAGCATTGCGTCATTAACGCCAGCATGGCAAGAGTGTTTCTCTCATTGTTCCGCGCCCAGTCGCAAATAGGGAACGGCCCTGCCATCGATTCGGCGTAAAAAGCCAAGCCAAGAGTATTAAAGGGTAAACGGCCCCCTGGCGCAAGCTGAACCTCGCGGCCCGGACTTTATCCACACCGGCGAAGCATTATCCCACGTCCGTTGTCAGGTTGTCCCCAGGGTCTCCCANNGTCGAGCCGCCCTGATCGGGATGAAATCGCTTCATCAGATTGCGATGCGCGGCCTGGATTTCGGCGCGCGTGGCACGTGGGGTGAGGCCCAGCACGAGATAGGCTTCCTCAGGCCCCATGGCGCGCGATGGCGGCGCGGCGCCCATTTCCGCGCCGCCCCCGTCCCAGCCGGGAAAGGCCCGGTCCAGATAGGCTTCGAGCAGGCGCGCGGCCTGTGCATCGTTCGCGCGCAACTCCGCGAGGCAATCCAGCCGCTCCGCCGCCGTGAAGCTCGAAAGCGCCCGGCCCGCGAATCGCCCCTTGAGCATATGGCCCGACATGATACCCGTACCGTGGTCGAGCGCCATTTCGAGATAGGCCGTCCGCATGGTCGAGACGCCGCCGCTTTGCGCGCCCGTAGCGCCGCCGCGGAACGGCCAGCCCGATTTTTGCGAAAGCGAATAGGCGAGCATGCCCGCGAGAATGGCGAGCCCCGGATTCCCCCGGGAGAGAACCAGCGCGGCCCCGGCGGCAAACAGAACCACGGTGTTCTTGCGGACCCAACGCCCGAATATGCCCGCATCGGCCGTTGGCAGCCATCCCATGAGATACAGGATGGCGCCCAGCACAAGCAGCGATAGGATGAAGGGAAGAATGGGCCGTCTCCGCGTGAAAGGAAGCCGCTGGTACCGCCCGCGGAAAGTTCCGGCCCGTCGTTGCGAGCGGCGCGAAGCAATCCAGGAGCACGAACCACCGCGTTATCGTCTGGATCGCCATGGCACGTTCCGTGCCTAGCGATGACGGCGCCGCGGGTGAAGGCTCCCTGCGAGGTGTACTAAGGCTTGCACATTTGTTCGAGCAGCAAAGTAGGGCCGGCACGGCCTTTTGCATAGTCTTGAAGTGCCACGCGTCCACCGGCCGCATAAACCGCCACGGCTTCGAGCGGTTCGCGCAGTTCTGCGGCCGCGCCCGGCCCGAAGCAGCAGGTGGCGCCGCGAGTCAGCCGGGCGATTTCCTTGAAGCAGGTGCCCGTCTCGCGGTCGCGGCCTTCCTGGAACATGAAGGCCGGCATGGAGAGCAGCCCAAGCTGGCCCGCCAGATTGCAAAGCTCGTCCGGGGCTTCCTCGATCGCGTCGCCCACATAGACGAACGCGCTCACCTTGGCCGCGCCGACCTCCCGCACTCGCGTGACCGATTCCGTGCGCAAAGTGACAAGATTTGGTTGGTAAGGGACTAAACCCCGCCTTCGCAGCGCTGGGTTAGGTTTAGGAGGTTTGGATAAGCCGCTTAAGGCATTGATTTTATTGGCGCCCCGTAGGAGAATCGAACTCCTGTTTCAGCCGTGAGAGGGCCGCGTCCTGACCGCTAGACGAACGGGGCGAGCGATGTTGCGAACATAATTCGCGAACGCCCGCCGATCAAGCGTTATTCCAGCTCCAATGCGGTTTCCAACGCGCATGTTGCTGGATGGGGATTGCGCTTTATGATTTTCTTCTACGGCCGAAGGGAAACACGGAGCGGCCCTGCTCCGCGTTGGCAGGAGGCGGCGGCACGTCGCCGGGCAGCAAGCGGGCTGGCTCCGGAACCGGAACGTTGGAGCGCGGCCTCTCCGCCCCAGGGCCTGCTTCTTCGGGGTTGCTCCCCAGGCCCAAGCGAGGCCGGCGCCTTGCTCCGCCATCGCGCCGTTTTTCCTCGGCGGCGGCCTGCGCGCTATCCTTTGCCTCAGCCTCGGCCAAGGCAAGCGCCCTCTCTTTTTCCTTTTCCTCCCGCTCGCGTTCCTTCGCGGCTCTGCGCTCGGCGCGCTTTGCCTCCTTTTCCTGTTCCTTGTCGTCGCGGCGGACCGAGCGTGCGATGGTGTTCAGCATGTGCACGACCTCGCGCTCGGTCATAAGCTCCGAGAAGAAGAAGCCCTGCCCGTAGTCGCATCCGAGCGCCTGCACGTAAGCCAAGTCCTCGTCGCTATCCACGCCGACGGCCACCACGTCCTTGCTCAGCTCATGTGCGATGGTCAGCACGGCCTTGAGCACCATGGCGCTCGACCGTTCCTTGTTGCTCAAGGCGACCAGCGAGCGGTCGATTTTGATCGCGTCTATATTCAGCCGGTGCCAATAGGAGAGCGAGGAGAAGCTCACGCCGAACTCGTCGAGTGCCACGCTCACATTCAGGCTCTTGAGCCAATCTATGATCTCAATGGCCTGCTCGGGGTTGGAGTTAACCAGGCTTTCGGCGATCTCCAGCCTGAGCGCGTTCTTCGGCAGGGTCTCACGCCCGATGATGAGCCTCAGGTTCTGCACCAGATCGTGGTGGAAGAGCTGCTGGCTCGTCATGTTGATGCTGACGTAAAGCGGGTCGTCGCGTTGCAGGATGCGATGCCAGCGCGCACCCTGGCGGATGCAGCGCTCGAAAATGTAGGCCCAAAGCTCCGCCGACAGGCCCGCCGACTCAGCAGCCGCCTCGAATTCCGGCAGGGTGAGCCTGCCAAGCGTGGGATGCTCCCATAAGACGAAAGCTTCCAGGCCGGCCAAGCGCTGGTCCGCGATTTCGAAGATCGACTGGTAAAGGATGTGGATTTGCCGCCGCTCGATAGCGTGCTTGAGGTCGGCCTGAAGCACCGAGCGCTCGTCGGTGGCGCCGCGCATCTCGGGCTTGAACAGCTCGATGCGATCCGCGCCGGCGCGCTTGGCCCGGTACATGGCGCTCTCGCCCTCGCGAAGCAGGTCCTCGGCGGTCTCCTGCGTGCCATCGTACATGGCAATGCCGATGCTGCCGGTGATCACGAGGTCGCGCCCGCCCACTTTCATGGGGGTGCGCAGCGAGCGCCGGATACGCTCGGCCAGCATGGCGATGTGGCGCGGCTCGGTATCCTCGGAAATCAGGATCGCGAATTGCAGCGCACTCACGCGTGCAAGCGTGTCCTGTTGCGAGATATGGCGGGTGAGCCTGCGCGCGATCGTCAGCAGCACGCCGTCGTTTGTCGCGAAGTCTGGCGAGCGCGCCTGGCTCTTGAGTGCGTCGAGGTCGATGAAGAAGATCGTCGGCTTCGTATTCTCGTCCTTGGCGCGGGTGATTGCGGTTTGAAGCCGGTCGAGAAACAGCTCCCGGTTGGGCAGGCCCGTCAGCCCGTCCCGGATCGCATTGTGAAGCAGGCGCTCCTGGGCGCGTTTTTGCGTGGTGACGTTGCGCAAGAGGCCAACGCCGCGAAGCGCCCTGGTATTGCGTTGTTGAGTGACGCCCGCGCGCAGCTCATACCAGAGATAGCCGCCATCGGCCCGCTTCATCCTGAATTCGAGATTGATGTCGCCGCCCTGGCGCTCGCGGGTCGTCCACAAGGTCAGGCGCATCCGCTCGCGGTCGGAGGCGTGAAGGTGCTGCAGCCAGTTGTCGAGCGGGCATCTGAGCGTTCCGTGCTCAAGGCCAAGCGCGGATTCGACCTCCGGCCCGGTAACGATCTCGTCGCGCCGGCCATCCCACTCCCAAACGCTGGCGCCGGATGCTTCGAGCGCCATCACGCGCAGCTTGAACTGCCCCGCGTCCTCGCCGCTGCCGCCGGCCTCGCCGGTCTGGAATGCGTATTGGGTGACATTGAAGCCGATCAGGGCCACGAACAGCACGAGCCCGGCCGAAAGGGCTTGCACCACGAGGTCTCCCGAGACCTTGCCGAGGATGGTGACCGCGCAGGCGAACAGCCAGACCATGAACAGCATCCAGGACGGCACCAGCGCCAGCGCCCGCTCCTGGCCGCGAAGGGCAAGGAACGCGATCAGCGCGCTGCCGAAGCCCGCGATGGGAATGAAGGAAAGCCGGGCGAGGCTTGCCGTCACTTGCGCATCGATCAGGGCGAACAGGATCAGGCCAAGCTGGCCCGCGATCCAGCCGAAGAACGCCATGCTGATCCAATTGTGCCAGAGCCTGAGATTGAGGAAGGTGTAGAGGAAAATGACGAGGCTTGCGGCCAATGCCGCCTCCGAGGCGGCGCGGTAGGTNNGCAAAGATCGCGGTCAGGAAAATCGCGAGCAGCCCCGTGATCCCGAGCAAGATTCCGTGAAAGAGGTTGATGTCCCGCTGCTTTTTGCCGAAGCTCGCGGGCGAGGACAAAAATAGCCTTGGAACGGATGCCGAGGCCAGCTCGACAATGAATGTCACCGTGGTTCCGGGCTCGATGGAAAGCCGGTAAATGTCGAGGTGGTCGTAGTCGTCGTTGCGCTCGGGCTTGAACCCCAGCGACGGCGTCACGTTGGTGATGCGCGGCGCGTCGAGGTCCGGCTTGAGCACATGCGAGGCGATGATGTCGTATTTCTGCGCCGTCAGCCAGCGCATGATCGGCTTGTCGGTCGGGTTGGAGAGCGCGAAGACCACCCAGCTCGGATTGGTGCCTGCCGTTTTGGCGGAGACGGTCATGCGCGCGCCAACCATGTCGCCGCTGGCGGCGGTGTCCACGCTCAGCTTGTCGCCGCGCCGCTCGTAGAATTCGCCGAGCAGGGTTACGTCGATCTTCTCGTCGGTGGGGCCGATGACGATCGGCTCAACCGCGAGCGCGCCCGTATTGAAGCCCGCAAGTGCAAAAAACAGAACGGCAATTGCCGCCAGGATTGCGAAAAGGGAACTTTGCCCGGAGATGTCTCCGCGCTGCCGGGGTCGTGTCATCTGGCTGCTTCCCACCCAATCGCGAAGGTCACGGTTGCCGGTCTTCCGCCAGCAATGCAAAAAGCCAATGATCCTGCCATGTGCCATTAATTTTCAGATACCGCCGGGCTAAGCCCTCATATTGAAAACCAGTCCTGGTCAGGAGCGCGGCCGATGCCTTGTTCTCCGGCAAGCATGCCGCTTCCAAACGGTGAAGACGCAGAACGTCGAAAACGAACCAACTAATGGCCCGGACACCCCTGGTCATATTGCCCTGCCGGGCATAGGGCGCTCCAATCCAATATCCAAGTGAGCAGGTCTGGCTCACCCCGCGGCGGATATTGCTCAATGTCGCGCCTCCAATTAAGGCGTTATCAGAGGTTCTGAACAGAAAAAAGGCGTAACCGAGGTCTTGGCGCGCATCGCGGTAATAATAGCGGATGCGCCGGCGGAAGGTGTTGCGCTCCAGTTCGTCGCGCGGCCAGCGTGGCTCCCACGGCTCCAGGAATTCCCGGCTCTTGGCACGAAGCTCGGCCCAAGCCGGATAGTCCGGCATTTGCGGCTCGCGCAAATAGACCCCGTCGCCCTCGATGTAGGGTCTCGTTTCGGTAAAGAAGAAGCGCGCGCCGCCGAACATCGGGATCAGGCTGGAGCCAGCGTGCCGGAAAGGAAGGCTTCCGCCGCGTCGGCCACCGCGGAGGCAGCCCCTCGCGCGCCGACCGAAACGGACACGATTTCAGGTTTGCTTCGCAGCCTGCGGCCCACGGCCTGAACGTCTTCGCGGGTCACGCCGTCGATCTTCGCAATCAGTTCCTCGTTGGTAAGCGGCCGGCCGAATACCATGAGGTCCCAGGCGAGCTGGCCTGCGCGGGCTTCGCAGCTTTCAAGGCTCATGAACAGGCCAGCCTTGAGCTGCGCCTTCGCGCGCGCCATCTCGTGCTCCGCCGGCCCCTTGTCCGCAAGCTCACCGAAAATGCCCAGTGCGAGCGAGACAAGCTCCGGCAATTGCTGCGGGCTCGTCGCCGCATGCAGGCCGATGATGCCGCTATCCGAGTAGCCCCAGTCGAAGGCATGGATGTCGTAGCAAAGCCCGCGTTTCTCACGCACCTCCTGGAACAGCCGCGACGCCATGCCGCCGCCAGCGATGCCTGTGAAGATCCGGCCCGCGAACGCGCTATCGTGGCCGTTGGGGAAGCCCTCGAAGGCGTAGATCACATGGCATTGCTCGAAGCGCTTTTCGGATTGGGCGTGGCCGCCTTCGAACCGTGCGCGCTTGAGCGGCCGCGGTGCCTCCACCGGCATTCCGCTGAACAGCTCTTCCGCCAGCCTGTGCAGCATATCGTGGCTCACGGCTCCAGCCGCGCTCAGAACGATGCGCGAGGCCGCGTAATTCTCGTTGCGGAAGCGCTTGAGGTCGGCTGCCGCATGGCGCTCGATGGTGCGCGATGTGCCCAGAATCGAGCGGCCGAGCGGCTGGTTGGGATAGGCCTCCTCCAGCGCCAGATCGAAGGCGATGTCGTCCGGGCTATCCTGCGTGGCCGCGATCTCCTGCAGGATCACCTCGCGCTCGCGGTCCATCTCGTCGTCCGAGAACGCCGGGTTCAGGAGAAGGTCGCCGATCAGCCGCACGCCGAGTTCCACGTCGCTGCCGAGCACGCGTGCGTAATAGTTCGTCGTCTCGGAGGAGGTCACCGCGTTGAGCGCGCCGCCCGCCCCTTCGATCTCCTCGGCGATCTGCATGGGCGTGCGCGTGGGCGTGCCCTTGAACGCCATGTGCTCAAGAAAATGCGCGACGCCATGCTCGTTGTCCGTTTCAGCCCTGGCCCCCGCATTGACGAACACGCCCACGGTCGCGGTTTCGAGGCCCGCCATGCGGTGGCTTACCACCCTAAGGCCGTTGCTGAGCTGGCTGACTTGGACTGTCATTGAATGAACCTCAAATAAAACCGCCGGCGCCGCCGGAGCGGGGGACGCGAGCGTCAATATAGGATGCGATGGCCGTGGCGGAATTGGGCATGATCTCGAAACGTTCGCGGCCTTCGAGACACCGCTGAAGGGCGGCGGGCACCTCAGGCTCGCGGCCGGTGGCCCGCTTCACCGCATCCGGGAATTTCGCCGGATGGGCGGTGCTGAGCACGACCGTAGGCCCCTTCTCGCGTGCCTGCTCGCGTTGCGCCGCCGCAAGACCAACCGCGGTATGCGGATCGACGATAATGCCGGTGTCCTGGAAGAGGCGGTTCATGGCTGCTCCCGCCTCCTCGCGTGTCACGCGATGGGCCGTAAAGCGTTCGCGGATCGGCCCGAGGGTGGCCGGCGGAATGCTGAAGCCGCCGTCGCGGCGCAAATCCGCCATCGCCCCGGTCACAAAGGAGGTGTCGCGCCCGCTTGCCTCGAACAGCAGGCGTTCGAAATTGCTCGATATCTGAATATCCATGCTCGGACTGTCGGTCGGCATCACGTCGCGCGGCTCGTAACGGCCGGTTTCGAGGGTTCTGGCTAGGATGTCGTTCTCGTTTGTGGCAATTACGAGCCTGTTCGTGGGAAGTCCCATCTTCAGGGCGGCAAAGCCCGCAAAAATGTCGCCGAAATTTCCGGTCGGAACGGCGAAATTGGGGCGCGCTCCCGGCCCCAGCTTTGCCGCTGCCGTGTAATAATACACGGTTTGGGCCACGATCCGCGCCCAGTTTATCGAGTTGATCGCAGAGAGCGCGTGCCGTGTGCGGAAATCCTCGTCGCCAAGCAGCGTCTTCACGATGTTCTGCGCATCGTCGAACGTGCCTTCCACGGCGATGGCATGGACGTTGTCCTCGGGCGCGGTGGTCATCTGCTTGCGCTGCACGTCGCTGATGCGGCCATGCGGGAACAGAATGAACAGCTCGATGTCCTGACGGCCGCGGAACGCCTCCACCGCGGCGGCGCCGGTATCGCCGGAGGTGGCGCCCAGAATGGTGGTGCGGCTGCCGGTGCGCTTGAGCGCGCGCTCCATAAGCCGCGACAGCACCTGCATCGCGAAGTCCTTGAAGGCAGCCGTGGGGCCGTGGAACAGCTCCAGAAGGAAGAGATCGCGGCCGATCTCGGTGAGCGGCGCGGTATCGGGGTGGCTCCATCCCGCATACGCATCGGAGACAAGAGCGAATAGCTCGTCATGTCCTGGGTTGCCGCCCATAAATGGCGCCATGACAAAGGCGGCGGCGGCTGCGTAAGGACCGGGTACCTGCGCGGGAAGGCTTGGAAGCTCCGGCCAGGTTTGCGGCATATAAAGGCCGCCATCGGGTGCCAGCCCAGCCAGCAGAACCTCCTGAAAACCCGCGGGCGCGGCCTTCCCGCGCGTGGAGACATACATCATTTCGAACGGCCCAATCCGGCAGAAGGACGCACAAAACCGCAGCGGCGGCGCGGCCGCTTGACGATGACGCCCCGTGTTTCAAGCGGAGATTGCAACATTGCGCGATGTGATTTCAAGGCGATTGGCCTAACGCTGCACAGCAAGAGCCGTTTGATGCAGCCGCATCTTGGGCTTAGTCAAGCAGGAAACGCTCGCGGCGGGACAGCCATCCAAAGCTCGCCGCCTTCCTTTCGCCTTGCGAATCACTTTTAGTTAATAAAGTGTAAACCGTGGTAGAAGGCCTATCCCACATCCAGAGGTGGTATTTAGTTGGTGGTCCCAATCTTTGGCTTGGTTTGCCTTCCAGTTATCGCTGATGAGAGCAAAGTGAGTTGAGACGAGCCATGAAAGTTCTGAAAAGTCTAGCCGTATCCGCACTCCTGACGTTCGCCGGATCGGGCGCCTTTGCGCAAACCATCGACGACGATACCAAATGCGGTGCCCTCGTCGCCCTTACTCAGGAGTCCTCAAGCGGAGAAACGAAGGCCAAGGAGGCCGCCCGCTATATCGAGGAGACCATGCGTGCGCTTGACCGCCTCCACGGGCAGCGGGGCAAGGCGGAGATTTTGCCGCGGATGCCGGAGGAAGCCCGGTCTTCACTCGTTCAAACCGTCATGATCCGCTGCCATGACCGCCAGACGATAACTGTCGCCGATACCGCCATCGAGACATACGAGGCGATGCGGGCGGCAGGGACCGGGTTGGGGTTGGACAGGTCGGCGCAGGTCACTGTCCGGACAAAGCAATCGCGGGCAGCCATGCCCCGCCAGCTTCGCGCTTCGAACGCCGGCAGCCAACTTGCCTGGCATGAGCTTTAGCGGGTAGGAGACGGCGCGGACGAAACATTCCGCTGGCCGCCGGTGTGCCATGGCCCGAGGGCGTTACCCCACATCCTGTCCTTCTCCCAACGGGAGAAGGAACCCCTGAACCGGCGTCCCCTCTCCCAGAGGGGGAGGGGGTTATAACGCATCGTGTGGATCGCAGATTTACTGCCTAGAACTTCGCCTTCGCTTCGCGGGCGGCCGGCCTGTAGATCACGTTCCCCGCTTGAGGCCCCGCCGCGGTTTGCGCACCCTGGGCATCCACCGCAAGTCCGTCGACACGCCACACGCCGTCGATTTGCAGGAACACCATCTCGAAGCGGATTTGCAGCGGTTGGGTGGGAAAATAGCCCACCAAATGGAGCTGCTTTTGCGCGTTGACCTCGGCCGGCTTTTCGAGAACCGGCTGGAGCATCAACGCAGGCGTGAGGTTGATTCCCCTGGCGCGCAAACCGGAGAATGTTGCCGCAAGCCTCGTGGCGTCGAAGCGCTCGCGGAAGACCGGCGTGCCCATGTCGTGCAGAACCGTAAAGTTGCCGGTTTGATTGGCGTGCTGGAGGGCGATGACGGTGGATTTGACGACCATCGCCGCCACGAGCGGATCGAATGCCTGCTGCTGCACCTGCTGTTGCGGTGCCGGCGCCTTTTGCGCAGTATTCTCGGCGGCGCGGGCTGCCGTGTTCAGTAGGGAAAGCCCGCAGGTCACGGCCGCAAGACAAAAAAGCTCTCGCATCACATATCCCCTTCTGGCCGGCCGGTCTGACAGCGGAGCGACATCTCTGGCGCTGGGCGTACCGCTGACACCGGCCGGCCCTTGGTCCGGAGGGTTACTAAAGGCACGAGCCACCCCTCTCTCAGGGGCGGACGGAGGAAAAGGAGGGCCTTGCGGCCCTCCTTCCGCGGGGTTAGCGGATTGCCGGAGTTGCACCGAACCCGAAGGTGATGCCTGCCTTGCCGGCGACAGTGTTGTACTCGGTGCCGACGCCGATGCCCGCATCGAGCACAGCGGTTGTGCCTGTGCCAAGCCAGTCGCGGCCGATTATGCCCGCGCCGCTGAAGCCAAGCGCGTGCTGGCCTTCGAACCCGCCCCAGCCTGCCCGGAACGCGAATTCCTGGCCAGGCAGGAACACGGGCTGCGAGATGGCGAGAGCGAGGGCAACGCCTTCGGTAGCCCTGTTGACCTTGTTGTCGATCTGGTTGAGCTTGCCGAAGATGTAGCCGCCGTCGGAAGCGAGGTTGCCGTGGGCGTCGGAGGTGACGACTTCAAGCGGGCCACTCTGCTCGGCTTTGCTCTGGAACGAGGTGATGCCCGGAGCCGTGTAGGTGTTGGACGCGGTGCCGAACATCATCTGATTGTCGCGGGTGGCATGTGCACCACCGCCAATGGCGGTCGCGTTGTCGTGCCCTGCGACCGAAGCGCCGGTGCCGACAGCGGTCGAGCCTTGACTGAAGCTCGCGTTTGCGCCAGTGCCGACCGCGGTCGAGCCAAAGCTGGAACTCGCGCTCGCGCCGGCGCCAAGCGCCGTTGAGCCGTAGCTGTTTTCCGTGTTGGCGAATGCGCCGATGGCCGACGAGCCGAAGCTGTTGCTGGCGTTGGCGTGCGCGCCCTCGGCAACGGAGAGAGCGGAGTGCTCGGCTTGCGCCTTGTAGCCTACCGCCGTGTTCTCGTAGCCCGAGGCCGCTGCCTCTGTGCCCAGCGCCGAGTTCTTCTCGCCAGTGGCTCTGGCACCCGTGCCCGCGGCAGTGTTCTTCTTGCCTTTTGCATAAGCGTCAGTACCGGAGGCAGTGTTATCCCTGCCGATGGCGGTGGCGCCGGTTCCGGAAGCCGTATTGTCCCTGCCTATGGCAGTGGCGTCCGTGCCGGAAGCAGTGTTGTCCTTACCAAAGGCCTTGGCGTCAGTGCCGGATGCGGTGTTGTTCTTGCCCTTGGCGAAGGAGCCGGTGCCGGAAGCCGTGTTGCCCGAGCCGAACGCCTTGGCCTCAGTACCCGACGCGGTATTGTGGTCGCCAACCGCAACGGACTCGGTGCCAGATGCGGTGTTGTCTACGCCAAAGGCAAACGACTTGGTGCCAGACGCGGTGTTATCCACGCCGAACGCTTTAGCCCCGGTACCGGAAGCCGTGTTGTTCAGACCAACCGCCTTCGACCCAGCACCCGAGGCCGTGTTATTAACGCCGAAGGCAACGGACTGACCACCCGAGGCGGTGTTGTTCACACCAATGGCTTTGGACTGCGTGCCGGAAGCGGTGTTGTTCAGACCGATCGCCTTCGACTCGGTGCCGGATGCGGTGTTATGAACGCCCACCGCAACGGATTCCGTGCCAGACGCTGTATTGTCGATACCGAAGGCAAGCGACTTGGTACCTGACGCAGTGTTGTCTTTGCCGATGGCAACGGATTCCGTGCCCGAGGCGGTGTTATCCTTGCCTATGGCCTTAGACTTCGTGCCGGAAGCGGTGTTGTCCTTGCCGATGGCGAGGGAGTTCGTACCGGAAGCGGTATTGCCCTTGCCAAAGGCCTTGGCGCCGGTAGCTGACGCAGTGTTGTTCTTGCCGATAGCAACCGATTCCGTGCCAGAAGCGGTATTGTCTTTTCCGACGGCGAGCGATTTGGTGCCGGAAGCGGTATTATCCACGCCGAATGCCTTAGACTCCGTGCCCGAGGCTGTGTTGTGCACACCTATGGCGGCGGACTCCGTGCCCGAGGCTGTGTTGTCCATACCGATGGCTAAGGATTTCGTGCCGGAGGCAGTGTTGTCCTTGCCGATGGCTAAGGACTTGGTACCAGAGGCGGTATTGTTCGTACCGCACTGCCATGAATACTTACCTGTCCCCTTGGAACAGGCCGCGTATGCGGGTTCGAGCGCGGCGGCGGTGAGGGTTAGAACGCTTACGCCAAGAAAAAGGCCAGCAGCGACCGGCCGCGCGGAAGACACGCGTGTCATATGTAGAATCCCTTGATTTGCAGCTACCCCTGAAGGAGATAACGTACAGCGCGCAGCAGACCCCCATCCAGCTGCGAGATGCTTTCGCGGTTAAGCGAATATTATCCCTACGTCGACGTTTGCCGTGATTCGTGCTCCGGCAACAATCGCCCGTCACAACTTAATGTGCGGTGATGCAGAAGAGTGACATGATGTTGCGGTTGGACTTCGAGTTAATCACAGCAATACCGAAGAAAGACAACCATAGCGGGATTGGCGATATTGGTTGCAACCTACGATGTCGCGCCGGTTGTTTTCTTGCCGGTTGTCTTGGGTGCGGCGTTACTATCCAGCCCCGGCGTACCTACCCACCCCACACGTAGATATTGGCATACAGGAATCGCCTGCCTCCCCTGGCGAAATGCCGGCACCGGGCGATCGCTTCCAAGCCGGAATGCCGCCCGCGAGAACCGGAAACCTGCTGGTAGCCGCAGAGCGTTCGGCTGAGCAGCCCCATCGCCAGTTGCACAACCCCAGTGAGAAAAGCGTGCATAACGGCGTCGAAATCGCGCATCGCCGCCATGATCGCGGAGCAGGCTCGCTGAAATTGAATTTGCCCGGTTCCGGGCGTGTCTTCGAACACAAAAGCCACCTGAAAACCCAGAAGCGTTGCGGCGCCGGCAAGGGGGATAAGCGCGCGGCACCGTGCGTTGGTCCCCGTCGCCCCGCTGCGCAGGACTTGAGGGAGCTTTTGCTGTTCGGGCAGGTAAACTTTGCCATAAATCAATGCGCTAAAGCCCAAGCCCGCTGGCTGCGGCTCCTTTGCCGTGCAGGCAATTTGCTTCGCCGGCCAGGCACGTCAGTCTCAATTTAGCCCTATTCCTTGAGGACTTGCGGTGGCGGATGTTTCGCAGCCCACAATATGGAACCTGGTTATGTTACGATTGACAAAGCTCATCGCCGCTTGCGTTGTCCTCGCCTTCGCTTCAGCCCAAGCTTTCGCTCAATCGGAGGTAGGCTCCGGGCAGGTGAAAGCCATCTACGGCGCCTGGAAGCTCAAATGCGCCCAGCTCGCCGGCGCCAAGCAGGACAAATGCGCGCTGGTGCAGGATCTGAAGCTTGAAGACAAGCCGAACATGTTCCTGACCGTGCTGATCATGCGCTCCTTCGATAGCGATAAGAAGATCCTGCGCATCGTGGCGCCGTTGGGTGTCGTTCTGCCAGCGGGCCTCGGCTTGCGCGTCGACGGAGCCGACGTCGGCAATGTGAAGTTCCTCAAATGCTGGAAATTCGGCTGCCTGGCCGAGGTCATCATCGACGATCAACTCGTGAACAAGCTCACCGCCGGCCAAACCGCGAGCTTCATCGTGTTCCCAACTCCGGATTCCGGCATCGGCTTTCCCGCCCCGCTCGGTGGCCTCTCCGAGGGCTTGAAGGGGTTGAACTGAGCGGCCGCGGCGTCAAGCGGCTTTCTTCAAGCGCGGCCTGACGCGGAAGGTGCGGTGCTCGATATAGTCCAGCACATGCCCGGCGATATCGATGTCCGCGGCCTTCTCGATGCCTTCGAGCCCTGGCGAGGAATTCACCTCCAGCAGCAGCGGCCCTTTCGCGGACCGCAAGATATCCACGCCCGCGAATTTCAAGCCGAGCTTGCTCGCGGCCTTGATGGCGAGCTTGCGCTCCTCGGGCGAGATCCTGGTCTCGCAGGCAATGCCGCCGATGTGCAGATTGGCGCGGAAGTCGCCAGTGGCCGAGCGCCGCACCATGGCCGCGATCACCTTGCCGTCCAGCACGATGCAGCGCAGGTCCTGCCCGGCCGACTCGGAAATGAACTGCTGCACAAGAAAGCTCGCCTCCGCATTGCGCAGCGCCTCGATGAGCGCCTCGGCGTCCTTCCGGTTCCCGGCAAGCACCACGCCTTTGCCCTGCGTGCTGCGTAGAAACTTTATCACCAGCGGCGTGCCGCCAACCATCCTTATGAGATCCTCGGTATCGTTATGCGAACTGGCGAAAGCCGTGTCGGGCATGGGCAGCTTGTGCATCGCCATGAGTTGATGCGCGAAGAGTTTGTCGCGGCTCTGCACGATTGCCTGCGCGGAGTTCAATACCTGCGCGCCCGTCATTTCGAACTGCCGCACAACGGCGGTGCCGTAGGCTGTGACCGATGTTCCAATGCGGGGGATGACGAAATCGTAAGCCGGCAGCGCCTTGCCTTCGTAATGCACCGCGCTGGCCATGGGCTTGATGTCCATGTAGCAGCGCAACGTGTCGATGGGCTCGATGACGTGACCGCGCGCCTCCGCCGCCTCGATCAGCCGCCGGTTCGAATAGTTGCCGGGCTGCATGGTCAGGAGCGCGATCCTGAGCGACCGCCTCGGGGGCGGCGTCGGCGCCTGGTCCTCGTAAATATCGAAGCTGAGATTGTCCTGCAGATATTCGCACCAGGGCCGGATATTGATAGGCTGCGCCTCAAGCGCGCCGCGGCCGAGCAGCATCCGGTGCGCCATGGTGTGCCGGTTCGAAAGCGACACTTCGATGGGCCATTCCCGGCCCGCGATTCGAAGCCGCGTCTGGATGACGTAGCGGTTCTCGGCCTGCCCGTTGGAGCTGCGCACATAGCGGCGGTCGATCGCCTCGGCCGTGCACCAGATTTCCACGTCCGAATTGTAATCGACAGGATGAACGCCGAAACGCACAAGAGGCGCATCCGCCGGGCCGAATGTCTCGATGGAAAATGCGTGCAGCGCCGAGGTCTTGGCACCTGTATCGACCTTCGCCTTCAATGCGGGCAAGCCGAGCTGCGGAAGCGCAACCCATTCGCGCCAGCCCAATACGAGCGGTTCCATCGAAATCTTCCCCCCTCCCCAGCAAAATGGCCGCGGCTGGAAGTCCGGCGTTCGCTCCGCAGCCAGACCAGTTGGCAACCAGCCTGTTCCGCAACCTGCTGGAAAAATAGCACAGGATCAATTCGGATTTGTAACGATTCCCGCCCGCCATGGCCTGGAACCCCGTGCCGGAGGAGAGCCCGATGCTCGAACTATCGATTTCCCTTGAGGTTTTGATGGTGCTGCAAGAAAGGATTGAACTCTCGACCTCTCCCTTACCAAGGCCGTCTTTCCCCTTAAAACGGCCTTTAGAAACAGCGTCTTTCATTTGCGTGCATCTCTTTGGCCCGCATTTGACCCAAAATCGGGCGCAACGGCTTCCCCTTTGTCAGCCTGTTTTTCGAGCCATCCCTCGCCCATCTGACGGACCTTATCGTCGATTGTGCTGTGCTCCAGGTATCCGGATATTTCCCAATGAGTATTTTCCGGTCCTATCGGCGCAGACATGCGGCTCCCATCTTTAGGCTGCAGCGCAACTCTGATGCAGCTGCAACGCTCACGCTGGGCGTGTCCGTTCAGAAAAGAAATGTTTTCCGGAGTTCAAAGATGTCTATCGCAAATTCAGGTATTACGACGGAGATCATCAGCGATTTTGCTGCCGGCAGGCTCGACGCTGAGGATGCCCAGGCCGTGCAGGAAGCCATCGATCACGACGAAGTCATCGCAACGGCTGTCTTGGATGCGCGCCAGGTCGCCTCGCGAATGAACGTATGGCTGGCAATACCGGCACTAGCCACGCTTGCCCTGGGCACTGACCAGACGCGAGCAGCAGCGCATCTCCAAAGATGACGCGGTCGCACAGCAAAACCGTTGTCTTCAGCTACCCCTTCGAGCTGAAGGGTGTCGATCGGGTGTTGCCGCCGGGAAACTATCGGGTCGTGACCGGCGAAGAAATCATACCGGAACTGTCGTTTCCAGTTTACCGCCGCATCTCAACCATGATTTTTGTGCCGGTGGAAGCCTATAATGCTTCTATCGAGATGGTGACCATCGATCCCCGTCATCTTCAGGAGGCGCTGGATCGGGACGCCACTTTCATCGCAAAGGAGAGACCGGAATGACTACTGCCTTGCAAATCCTCATTATTGTGACACTCATCGGCATTATTGCCGGGCTGGCGGTTACTCGCTATGGGCGCGGCTGGTTTGGGACGCGCGCCAGCAACTTCACGGGGGCCTTGGTGGGCATCGCGGGGGCCTTTCTTGGCTTTCATATCGGCGTTGTGGCGGGCCTCACTCCCGTGCCGGCCGCGGACTATCTCGTCGCAATCGTGGGAGCGCTGGTCACCCTTTGGGCGTGGCGGAATCGCTGAGGGCATGACGCAAAATTATCGATTCAATTAGGCGAACGCTTCGTTGGCGGCGAATAAGCGGCGCCCACGCTCGTCCAGAAAAGGCTCAAGCCTTAATAAAGCGGCGGCGTAAGTCTCCTGTGTCCTTCATCGCCGCAAACGCTACCCCTATTCGCGGATTCTTTTCCTGCTTCCTTCGTTCGTTTATTTCGCACAGGCCCTTAGTGTGCTCGACGGGTGACACGCGGCTCCCCAAATCATCGACTTCCCCGCGGATTTTATCCTTGCCGCAACGCTCTTGAAGTTTTCCTTCGAGGTGCTACCGATTGCCGGCAATCTTCAACAGATCGTCATCCGTAAGCGTGCCTCACTGCGCTTTGCTACCCCGGAAAATTGCTTCCTGTTTCCTGCAATACGATCCAAATTCATCTGCGTGTCCTTCATGCGCCCGCGGCGATACATGATCGACTCTCCGCATAAGGCGTCATAGCGCAATCATTCTAATGATGTACTAACAGGACTACAGGAACATGTCCTGGAAATACTAATATGTTTTTAGATTGTCCGGAGTACAGTCTGCGCTTAGTTCGCCCCCTCACAGTCTGTCAGGGCTGAGAACTAACCTGGTCGAGGACACGGCAGCCCGCGCGTCTTTCACCATGCATTGGGGAGAGTCCCGGACGGCCGCACTCGGGTGGGGTGCTGCATCGAAAGTAGAGTAAAGGATAGTACAATGAGTCGTCGTATCATGATGCTTGCCGGTGGTCTGGGATTGGCTGCAGCTTCTCTTTCTGGCCTGGCGGTCGCGCAGATGGCCACGGACACGCCCCCCGCAGTCACAAAGTTTATCGCTCAGCAGCCGGCCGAAGAACGGCTCGCGGGAGCGTTCTTAGGCCGGCCAGTGCAAAACGCTTCTGGCGAGGTCGTCGGCGACATCAAGGACCTCGTTTTCGATCGCAAGGGCCACATCAGTGCGGTTGTCATCGGTGTCGGTGGATTCCTCGGTATCGGCGAAAAGAGCGTGGGCATCCTTTTCGAAGCGCTTACTTCCAAGACCGATGCCAAGGGCGAGCCTATGATCGTCGTTGCACTCACCAAGGAGGCCCTTGTAAAGGCGCCGGAGTTCAAGAGCACCGAAAAAGCCGCGTACGACGCGCGTGCCAAGGAATGGAACACCAAATAGGGCCATAGGACCGCAAGTAATACAGTCAATTAGAAGAGCCGGACTGCCCACAAATTAGAAATCAAGAGGCAGAGAAACGGCAATTCTTGGGGCGTGAACTCGATGGCGAGTTCGCGCTCTTTTCGTTGGGGAGGCGGTGGGCGTGGTGAGCAAGAACTTGGCGAGGCTTGATGCCGTCATCGCGCGCCTTTGCGGGTGAGGCNNGCCGGCTCATCAGGCGCAAGCGAGCGTTTTGAGGCTTCAAAACGGCACCGCCACGCCTGTGAACGTTACCTGGAGCCCTTATGCGGCGCGGCGCCGGCCTTACTGTTTTCGACGGATGACATGCGGCAAATCCAATCATCGACTTCCTCGCGGATTTGATCCTTGCCGTAGCCGTAACGCTCTTGAAGTTTTTCTTCGAGGTGCTCCCGCTTGCCGCCAATCTTCAACAGAGCATCATCCGTAAGCGTGCCCTACGGCTCCTTTTTTCACTCCGATAAATTGCTTGAAAGTGCCGTCAATACCTTCCCACTTCACCTGCGTTTTCTTCATACGCCTGCGGCGATACACCATCGTGCCAGCGCATAATCCGCTATAGCGCAATCACAATAATAATGTACTAACAGGACTATTGGAACATACCCGGGAAATGCTAACATGTTTTTATATTGTTCCATGTACAGTCTGCGCTTAGTTCGCCCCCTCACAGTCAGTCAGGGCTGAGAACTAACCTAGTCGAGGACATGGCAGCCCGCGCGTCTTTCACCATGCATTGGGGAGAGTCCCGGACGGCCGCACTTGGGTTGGGTGCTGCATCGTAAGTAGAGTAAAGGATAGTACAATGAGTCGTCGTATCATGATGCTTGCCGGTGGTCTGGGATTGGCTGCAGCTTCTCTTTCTGGCCTGGCGGTCGCGCAGATGGCCACGGACACGCCCCCCGCAGTCACAAAGTTCATCACTCAGCAGCCGGTCGAAGAACGGCTCGCGGGCGCGTTCTTTGGCCGTCCAGTGCAGAACGCTTCTGGCGAGGTCATCGGCGACATCAAGGACCTCGTTTTCGATCACAAGGGCCAAATCAGCGCGGTTGTCATCGGTGTCGGCGGTTTCCTCGGTATCGGCGAGAAAAGCGTAGCCATTCCCTTCGAAGCGCTTACCTCCAAGACCGATGTCAAAGGCGAGCCTATGATCGTTGTCGCACTCACCAAGGAGGCCCTTGTGAAGGCGCCGGAGTTCAAGAGCCGCGAAAAGGCCGCGCACGACAAAGCAGCCAAGGAAAAGGGAACATACTAAGACCATAAGACCACAAGTAAAACTGTCAATTAGAAGAGCCGGACTGCCCACAAATTAGAAATCAAGAGGCAGAGAAACGGCAATTCTTGGGGCGTGAACTCGATGGCGAGTTCGCGCCCTGAGGTGGCCTCATGGGCGGGACGCCGGGCAAATATTTGAGGGCGCCAGCCGTTTCCGCTGAACACACCCCCGCTTCCCTCGAAGAACACCGCCGGCCGATCAAGTACGCTGTTTAGGCGTTGGAGGTTGGCGATATGGGTTCCAGGGGCGGCGCGCCCCGCCGTCCATGGCCCGGACTGTTGCAGCCGGAACACGACGAGACCGAACAAGCCGGCCTCCGGAAAGCATGAGGCCAGCGCAACACGGATGCGGCTTGCTGTCTCGACGAAGCGCCCCGCGGCCTTCAGGAGATGAAGGCGGATGCTGGTGAGTGCGCGTCATTCGATCCGGGGGCTGTTGATTTCGGTCAACGCCGCCGGTTACGTCTCAATGTTAGGTTGCGCACGCGCCAGATCTCTCTCGTCAGGGGTTTGTTGAGCATTGGAGGAAGAAGGCATGGATAAGGACCGGATCATCGGATCGGCAAAGAAAATCAAAGGCTCGGTCAAGGAGGCGGTTGGCCGGGCAGTCGGCGACGTCAAGCTGAAGTCGGAGGGCAAGGCCGATAAAAGAGAGGGCAAGATTCAGAACGCCATCGGCGGCCTCAAGGACAAACTCAGAGGCAAATAGGCGTCGCGGCTGCGTGGTTCGTCCCCGTTCCTCACGCTTTTGGACCTCAGCCGAGCGGGGCAGACGAGGCGACTTCGCTTCTGCACCCGTCCAGGCTATTTTCTACGGTTTAGCCTGCGACGCGATTTAGAAGCCGTCAGAAACCAAGGAGATTATAGAATGTCAATCGGAACCATCCTTCTCATCATCTTGGTAATAGCATTGCTGGGCGGCTTCAGCGGTGTCGGCGGCGGCCTCTTTTACGGTACTGGCTACTACGGCGGCGGCGGCCTAGGCCTTGTGCTCATTATTTTGCTGATCTTGGTTTTGCTTGGCAGGATTTGACCAAGGAACGCCGGTTCATAAAAGGAGAGAAAGATGGGCAAGCCAATTTCACTTGCACTTCTTGTAGTGGGTATCGTGCTGATAGTGCTAGGCGTCAATGCAGCGGCATCGTTCAGCTCCGACATCTCCCGCTTCTTCACCGGTTCACCCACCGACAAGGCAATATGGATGTTCCTTGGCGGCGTAGCCGCGTCCATCGCCGGATTGGTGGGACTGTTGCGCTAGACAACAGGACCATGCGAGCTTTCATCCAAAATCCGGCGGCTGTACTAGCGGGCTTGCCGCGGCGGGCCGTAAAGCCTTTGCACGGCGGCGATATCGGAGGACTGCAGCTCGCGCACCCCTTCATCGTACCTGTACGCCATCACCGAGCCCGATCTGCCGGGATGATCGAGGCCGATGGCATGGCCGATCTCGTGCATGAAGGTGTGACGGAGGTCGTAGACCTCAAGGTCGCCGTCGAAGCCGGTTTTCCACCGCGAGCTGGGGTTGAGGCAGACATAGGATTGTTCGATTCCGCTGACGCCGCCGCCCGGTTCGGCTCCGCCTTGCGGCGCCGCGGGCTGCGGCTCGCCCAAGGCCTTCTCGACGGGCAAAACACCGCGATCGCTGCGATAGCTTAGATTGGTGAAGGCCCGGCCCGCGGGAACGTCCTGCGCGCCTACGACGATGTTGGCCTGGAGCGGATCGCCGACCTCCACGAATTTCACGTTAGCGGCCGCCTCCCATGCCGCGAAGGCGGCATGCAGCGCGCGGCCTGCCGCTTCCGCCGGAATGCCCGGAGAGGCGGCGGCGATATCGTTGAACGCGCGCATCGAGGAGCAGTTGTCGGGGCTCAGGATGCTCCGGCCGCCCGGCAGCGCGTATGGGCCGGCTAGAACCGCGTAGGTGATCGTCGTCGTGGAGGTGGCCTCCCGCGAAATCCACTTTAGCAGGCGGCCATCCACCTCCAAAAGCGCACCCGCCGAAGCCGGCGCCGCACCGATCACAAAAAACACAAACGTCAGCGCGATAGAAAGTGCTTTCATCGCAGGGACTTACTCTCCTCTAGCGCCATGCCCCCGGCCGCATGGGCTGCCCAAATCGCAGCGTTCCATGCCCGATGCATAGGCAAAGCTTCGCTCAAGCGTGCGGTTACCGCAAGTTCGCCAAAAGTCGAGCAAATAGCGTGCCAACTTTGCGGAGGCGTTAACCATTGTTGTCCCACGGCCAATCCGCGCGTCACTTGCCGGAAGACTTACGTCAGCGGGAGAACTCCCGGCTACTGGTGGGGAGGCAGTGCCGGCATTTCCTGGAATATGGCGGCGCATAAAAGTGCCGGCTACACGAAAGAAAATTTGAAAGCCGTCCCTATGTAAGCTTGAAAATATGCTGTGGATTTTTCAATGCGGCGGAGGGGTAACGGCGCGCTCTTTCCGGTATGTCTGCCAAAGAATGGAGACGCCGGATTTGAAAAAGCGGCGCGTTGATGCTTCTTCCTGCCGCTTTGAGCGGATCATATTCTAAAGCCCCGGCCTTGCCGGGGGATATTTACAAGGAAATCGTGCGCATGGGTAATCTCGATCTTGGGCTTATCGGAAACTGCGGGATCAGTGCTCTCGTCGACAGACGCGCAAAAATCGTTTGGTGCTGCCTGCCCAGATACGATGGCGACCCCGTATTTCATCAGCTTCTTGGAAGCGCAAGCGGCGATCCGGACGATGGTGCCTTCTCCATCGAGTTGGAAGGCTTCAAAAGCTCGGAGCAGTTCTATGTCCGCAATACGGCGATTTTGAAAACCATCCTGTATGGGGAAAGCGGATCTGTCGAAGTAACCGATTATATTCCTCGCTTCTACACCCGGAATCGCCCCTTCCGCCCGCAAACGCTTATTCGCAGAGTCTCCATAAAAGACGGCCGGCCGCGCATCCGCGTCAAGCTAAGGCCCCGCTTTAGCTACGGGCAGACTGCCCCTTCACTCACCACTGGAGCACATCATATCCGCTATATCGGCCCGGATATGACCCTGCGCCTCACCACCGATGCGCCCCTCGTCTATATTCTGCAGGAGACCGCCTTCAACCTGAATAATCCGTTGAGCTTCGTGCTCGGTCCTGATGAAAGTCTCGCCGACAGTCCCATGGAGACTGCCCGGAACTTCGAAGAGTACACGGAGAGCTATTGGCGGACTTGGAGCCTGAGGCTAGCGCTTCAGCCCGAATGGCAGGATGCGGTGGTCCGCGCGGCAATCACTCTCAAGCTATGCTCCTACGAACCCACAGGCGCAATCGTTGCCGCCATGACGACAAGCATTCCCGAGGCTCCGGGCAGCGGCAGAAACTGGGATTACCGGTATTGCTGGGTCCGCGATGCTTACTTCGTCATCCGCGCGCTTACCAGCTTGGCCGCAGGCCGCACGCTTGAGCACTACTACCGCTGGATCATGAACATCGTGGCGGGCAATACCGGGCATATCCAGCCCGTGTATGGCCTTGCGCTCGAAGAAGCGCTCACCGAGCGAACCGCCGGCAGTTTGCCCGGTTTCCAGTCCGGTTCAGGGGTAAATAACGGACCTGTCCGGATTGGCAATCAAGCATATGAGCACTTCCAGCACGATACCTACGGCAATCTCATTTTGGGCTCCGCGCCAGCTTTCATGGACGGACGGCTTTCTGTCCGGGCCGGGCTTGAAGAATTTCATTGGCTCGAATCGGCCGGCGAACAGGCCTTCAAACTCCACGATCAGCCCGATGCCGGGATCTGGGAACTGCGATCGCGCGCACGGGTTCACACTTCATCGAGCGTGATGTGCTGGGCGGCCTGCGACCGGCTGGCAAAGATTGCGACATGTCTTGGGTTGAGCGATAGAACTGCCCACTGGCGGCAAAGAGCGGAGCTGATAAAGGCCAAGATCTTGAGCTGCACATGGTCGGATAAGCGCAAAGCCTTCGTCGATAGCTTCGGGGGCGAGTACCTTGACGCAAGCGTTATGCTTATGGGGGAACTCGGCTTTTTGGATGGTAACGATCCGCGTTTCGTATCGACTGTGGAACAACTTGAGAAAGTCCTGGGCCGCGGGCCTTTCATGATGCGCTACGAGGCGGCCGACGATTTCGGTGTGCCGGAAACCGCATTTAACGTTTGCGCCTTCTGGCGCCTGGACAGTTTGGCGCGCATCGGAAAAAGGGACCAAGCAAGAGAAATCTTTGTATCTCTTTTAAACGCGCGCAACCATTTGGGGCTTATGTCTGAAGACACGCATCCCATCACGGGTGCGGCTTGGGGCAATTTCCCCCAAACATACTCCATGGTCGGGATCGTAAACGGTGCAACGCGGTTATCTAAGCCTTGGGAGGCATTCGTTTGAGCTGTCCCGTTGTCGTATCGAACCGGGTGGCGGACCATCTGAACCGGGCACAATCGGCACGCATGGCGGTCGCTTCCGGCGATGCCATCCGTTCGACGGGAGGCGTCCGGTTCGGGCGGAACGGTAATGCCGTCGAGGATAGAGCTGCCGTCACAGCGGCGGAATTTGAAAAAACTTTACCCCACGATCCTGCCGGCCGGTCCTGAAAAAACCGGCCCCGGCACTTGGCGCTTCACGGTCTGGGCTCCCCGCTCCAAGACCGTGGACCTGGATTTGCCCGCTCCCGGCCGCCGAGCGGCCATGGCTAAACTTCCCGGTGGCTATTTTCAGGCCGAAATTCCGGGCCTGGACGATGGCACGCGCTACCGTTTCGTCCTGGACGGAGAGACCGTCCGGCCCGATCCCGCTTCCCGCCATCAGCCAGACGGCGTTCACGGCTCCTCGGCCCTTGTGGACCACCACGCCTTCGCCTGGAGCGATGCCGGATTCATCCCGCCGCCCCCCGAGCGCCGGGTCTTCTACGAAATCCACATCGGTACGTTCACCCCTGAAGGCACCTTCGACGCAGCCATCTCCCGCTTGCCTTACCTGCGCGACCTGGGGGTCACTTGTCTGGAAATCATGCCAGTGGCCCAGTTCTCTGGTGCACGCAACTGGGGTTACGACGGCGTGTACCCATTTGCCCCGGCAGAGGCCTATGGCGGGCCGGAGGGCCTGGCGCGCCTGGTCGACGCTTGTCATACCCATGGCTTGGCCGTTGTCCTGGATGTGGTCTACAACCACGTGGGGCCAGAGGGGAACTACGCCAGGGATTTCGGCCCCTATTTCACCGGCCGCTACCTCACCCCCTGGGGCGAGGCCATCAACTTCGATGGCCCTGCGTCCGGCCCGGTGCGGGCTTTTTTCATCCAGAACGCCCTTTTTTGGCTGGATACCTACCATTTCGACGGCCTGCGCCTGGACGCCGTCAACGCCATCCTCGACCAGGGGCCGTTGCATTTCCTGCGGGAGCTTTCCCAGAATGTTGCCGCCTTCAACCGGGAGCACGGACGGCGCAAGTTCCTAGTGGCCGAGTCCCACTCCAACGACCCGGCTATGGTCACGGATCTCCCGGCCGGCGGCCAGGGCATGGAAGGGATGTGGAACGACGACTTCCACCATGCCGTCCATGCCCTGCTCACCGGGGAGCGGCGGGGCTATTACGCCGATTTCGGCAGCCGGGAGGATTTGCTGGCGGCCATCAACGAGGGTTTTGCCTATAGCGGCCGGTACTCGCCCTTTTTCGACCGGCGCCAGGGGATGCCGGCCGGACACCTGCCTGCCAGCCGCTTCGTGACCTTCATCCAGAACCACGACCAGATCGGTAACCAGGTCCATGGCGATCGTTTGGCCGGCTTGGTTTCACCCGAAGCCTCGCGTCTAGCCGCCTGCCTTCTGCTTCTTTCCCCGGGGGCTCCCTTGCTGTTCATGGGTGAGGAGTGGGGCGAGACTAATCCCTTCCTCTATTTTATCAGCCACCACGACACAAAGCTGGCGGAGGCCGTGCGCCAGGGCCGGAAGCGCGAATCCGCCATTTTCCGCCGGCGCGGAGAACCGGCCGATCCCAGCGTTGCGGCGACGTTTGCGGCCTCGAAAATCGACTGGGAAAAACCAAGCCGGCCACCGCATGCGGGCCTGCTGGCCATGTACCGGGAACTTCTCGGCCTGCGGGCGGCCGCCCCGGCCTTGCATGGCGGACAGCGCCGGCTGACCCGGGCCTGGCCCCTGGATGGCTCCCGCGCCCTGGCCATGGAGCGGCTGGGCGGGGGAGAGCGATACCTTTGCCTGTTCAACGCGGGGTCGCGCCCGGCACGGGTCCAGGTGGGGATTTCCGGCCGGCCTAGGGACTGGGTCAAGGTGTTCGAGGCCGCCGAGGCCCGTTTCGGCGGCCCGGGAGCCTCTCTCCCTGAGACGCTCTCCCCAAGGTTGACCTTGGGACCCTTCGCCGCCGCCATCTACAAAAGAGAGGAGGACAGCACATGAACCGCTATATTTGCATCCACGGCCATTTCTACCAGCCGCCCCGGGAAAACCCCTGGCTGGAGGAGGTGGAGGTTCAGGACTCGGCTCACCCGTATCATGACTGGAACGAACGCATCACCGCCGAGTGCTACGGACCTAATTCCAGGTCCCGCATCCTGGACGGGGACGGCTTTATCACCGATATCGTCAATAATTATTCAAAAATGAGTTTCAATTTCGGGCCGACCTTGCTTTCCTGGATGGAGCGCCACCATCCCAAGCTCCTTGCGGCCGTCATCGAGGCCGACAGACTGTCCATGGAGCGCTTCGGCGGCCATGGCTCGGCCATGGCCCAGGCCTTCAGCCACATGATCATGCCGCTGGCCAGCCGGCGGGACAAGATCACCCAAGTGCGTTGGGGCGTGGCGGATTTCCGCCGCCGCTTCGGCCGCGATCCCGAGGGCATGTGGCTGCCGGAGACGGCCGTGGATCTGGAGACCCTGACCATCCTGGCCGACGCTGGCATCCGCTTCACCGTCCTGGCGCCGCGTCAGGCCGCCAAAACACGCCGCCTGGGCGAAACCGACTGGCTCGACGTATCCGAGGGCCGCGTGGACCCAACTACCCCCTACCTAGTTTCCCTGCCCGACGGACGGGCCTTTACCGTCTTTTTTTACGACGGTCCTATTGCCCAGGACCTAGCCTTCGGCGACATGCTGGCCAAGGGCGAGACATTCCGGGAGCGGCTCATGGCCTCCTTCTCGGGCGATGGCCGTGATTGGCCGCAAATCGTCCATATCGCCACGGACGGCGAGACCTACGGGCACCACCATACCTACGGGGAAATGTCCCTGTCCTATTGCCTGTCCCTCATCGAGGCCGATCCCACGGTGGAACTCATCAACTATCCCGCCTACCTCGATCGCCATCCCCCAGCCCACGAGGCGGAAATCTTCGAGAACTCCTCCTGGAGCTGCATTCACGGCGTCGAACGCTGGCGGGCGGATTGCGGCTGCAACTCCGGCGGTAACGGACAATGGCACCAAAAGTGGCGCGCGCCGCTCCGGAAAGCCATGGACTGGCTGCGCGACCGTTGCGTGGAGATTCATGAGCGGGTCGCCCCGCAATACTTCAAGGATATTTGGGAGGCTCGGGACGCTTACATCGTTGTCGTCAACGATCGTTCCCCGGAGAATGTCGCGGCGTTTTTCTCCCAGCGGCAAGTGCGTGAATTATCCCCAGAGGACAAGATTAGAGCGCTGAAGGTTTTGGAGCTGCAACGCTACGCAATGCTTAATTTCACTAGTTGCGGTTGGTTCTTTGACGAGGTATCCGGCATTGAGACGGTGCAGATCCTGCGATACGCCGCCAGGACCATCCAGCTGGCCGTTGAGCTCGACGGCGTCTCCCTGGATGATGCCTTCGCCAAAATACTGGCCACGGCGCCGAGCAATGTACTGGCCTCGGGCTTAGAAGCGTATGAAAAATACGCCAAGACGGCGACGGTAACCCTGCAGCGGGTGGGGGCGCACTATGCCATATCTTCGTTATTTGATGATTATCCTGAAGAATACCAATACGGCTGCTACAAGGTGTTCGGAACAGAACTCCACCGCGAAACAGCGGGGAGATCCCAGTTACTCACTGGATGCGCAAAAATAAAATCGGATATCATGCAAGAGCAATTTGAGGCGCAATTCGCGGCCGTTTACACCGGCGATCACAATGTAAGCTGTGGCATAAAGCCGTTTGGCGACTTGGAAGCCTTCCGGGCCATGCAAGCGGAACTACGGCAATCGTTCGACAAGGGGGACCTCTCCACGACGATTCGAACCCTGGATGCCCAGTTCGACGGCAACATTTACTCCCTGTGGCATCTTTTCCGCGATGCCCAGCGCAAGGTTGTCCGGAAAGTTCTCGCTCCCACCTTTCAGACGGCCGAGGACATGTATCGCGAGATTTTCCAGAACAACTATCCCTTCCTCAATTTTCTGCAATGGGTCGCCATCCCGCTGCCGCGCCACTTTTTGGACGCCGCCGCCTTCGTTACCGAGACCGACCTCAAGCGGCTTCTGGCCGGGGACGGCATGGACCTCGAACGTCTGGAACAAGGCATCAAGGATGCTCAACGTTTTGGCCTGTCCCTCGATTTCGCCGGCCTGGGATACGAGGCGGCGGAATGGGTCAATCGCCACCTGACGGCCTTCGGCGACAATCCCGGCAACATCGAGGCCCTGGTCAACGTGAAGGAGGCGCTTGAGAGGCTGCATGCGCTGCCCATGGGACTCAATTTGTGGAAGGCCCAAAACGTGGTGTTCGACCTTACGAAAACTCAATATCCCGAAAAGAGAGAAGCGGCGGCGCGGAACAACGCGGAAGCGGCGCAGTGGGTCGAGATGTTTGCCGATGTGGCCAAGGCGCTATCGGTGAGGATGCCTGCATGAGCGCGCCCAGGGCCACCTACCGGCTACAGTTTTCTCCGGCTTTCGGTTTTGAGGACTGCCTGGGAATTCTCGACTACCTGGCCGCCCTGGGTGTATCCCACCTCTACGCCTCGCCTATCTTCAAGTCCCGGCCGGGTTCTACCCATGGTTACGACGTCTGCGACTACCAAGCGATCAACCCGGAACTGGGCGGCGAGGAGGGGTTCCGGGTCCTGGCCGCCGCAGTCAAGGCCAAGGGCCTGGGCTGGATCCAGGATATCGTGCCCAACCACATGGCCGTCTCGGGCGACAACCGCATGCTCGCGGACGTGCTGGAAAACGGCCCGGCTTCCCAGTTCTACCACTTCTTCGACATCGACTGGCATCACCCCTACAAGAGCATCAACGGCCGCATGCTGGCCCCGTTTTTGGGCGACTTTTACGGCCGCACCCTGGAAAACGGGGAAATCGTCATCGACTTCGACGCCGATGGTTTTTTCGTCAAATATTCCGGCTTGCGCTTTCCGCTGCGCATCGATTCCTACGCCCGTATCCTGGCCCTGAACCTCGACCGCCTGCGCAACAAAATCGGCAGGGGCTCACCAGATTACATCAAGCTCCTGGGCATCCTCTACACGATCAAGTCCCTGCCCACCGAGGAGCCCTTGGCTGACCGGCACGACCAGATTCTTTTTGTCAAGCAGATGCTGTTCGAGCTACTCGAATCGAGCGGCACAGTGCGCGAGTATCTCCGGGACACCCTGTCCCAGGTCAACGGCACGATCGAGCACCCGGACCAGAATGATCCCTGGGCGCTTTTGGAGAGCCTCCTGGCCGGCCAGTATTTCCGCCTTTCCTATTGGAAGGTGGCTGGGGAGGAGATCAACTACCGCCGCTTTTTTTCCATAAACAACTTGATTTCCCTGCGGGTGGAGGACGAGGCGGTTTTCTGGCACTCCCACCGCAAGATTTTCGAACTGGTCCAGGAAGGGGCCTTTTCCGGGCTCCGGGTGGACCACATCGACGGCCTCTACGATCCTTCGCGCTACCTGCGCCGGCTTCGCGAGAACGCTGGTGCGGCCTATATCGTGGTGGAAAAAATTTGCATCGGCGACGAGCCGCTGCCCGCCTTCTGGCCCGTGGCCGGAACCACGGGCTACGATTTCCTGGGGGCGGCCGGCCGGTTATTCGTGGACGCAACCCAGGAAGATGCTTTCGACAAGCTCTACGCGACCTTCACCGGCCGCCGCCAGAAGGCCGCCGACGTGGTGGTTTCGAAAAAGCGCCACATCATCGAAACTCATATGTTTGGCGACGTGGAGAACATGGCCCGGCTCGTCAACGACGTATCGAGCCTGGACCGCCAGGGCTTCGACATCACCCTGCGCTCCACCAAGCGAGCCCTGATCGAACTGCTCGCCCATTTCCCCGTCTATCGCACCTATGTCTCTCCCGAGGCCATCCGGCCGGCAGACATGGGCTTCGTGCGCACCGCCATCCAAGGGGCCAAGCGCCACAACCCCGACCTCGCCTACGAGTTGGACTTCCTGGAGCGTTTCCTGCTCCTGCAATACGGCGAGCACTTGGGCGAGCAGCAAAAAATGCAATGGACCCGGTTCGCCATGCGCTTCCAGCAGGTGAGCGGGCCGCTTATGGCCAAGGGAGTGGAGGACACGGCCTTTTACGTGCTCAACCGGCTTCTTTGCCTCAATGAAGTTGGCGGCCAACCCGGAACCTTTGGCATGACGGCCGGGGATTTCCACACCTTTCTGGCCGCCCGGACCAAGCAGTGGCCGTCGTCCATGAACGCCACCGCCACCCACGACACCAAGCGCGGCGAGGACGCGCGCGCGCGGCTGTACGTGCTGTCGGAGATCGCGGACCGCTGGGCCGCCACCGCCGATCTGTGGTGGCGTATGAACGCGCCGCTCAAGAAGACCATCGACGGCGTCACCGTGCCCAGCGACGCGGAAGAGTACCTGCTGTACCAGACGCTGGTCGGGGTGTGGGCCCTGCCGGGGCAAGCGCGCGCGGGGGACCTGTCGAAGCGGGTCGGCGAATACATGATGAAGGCGCGGCGCGAGGCCAAGCTGTTCACCAGCTACGTGAATCCCAATCCTCGCTACGAGGAGGCGGCGGCCGCGTTCGTCGAGGCCGTGCTGGATCCCGAGCGCAACAAGACCTTCCAGGCCGAGGTGGACGCCTTCGTCGCCAGCATCGCGCGCGCGGGCGTCTACAACAGCCTGGCGCAGCTGACGTTGAAGCTGGCCGCCCCCGGCGTGCCNNGACACCAAGCGCGGCGAGGACGCGCGGATGCGTCTGGCCGCCCTGTCCGAACTGCCCGGAGTCTGGCGGGCCGCCCTGGCTCGCTTCACCCGGATCAACCAGCGCGGCAAGGCCAAGGTGGGCGGGAAATCGGCCCCGGATAAGAACGACGAGTATTTCCTGTACCAGACACTTCTGGGCCACCTGCCCGATGGCGGCGATGGCTTGTCAGATTTCGGCCGGCGGCTGGCGGAGTACTGCATAAAGGCCGTGCGGGAGGGCAAGGAGCATTCCACCTGGCGGACCCCGGACCTGAAGTACGAAAAGGCCCTCCTCGATTTCGCCGCGAGCCTTGTGAGCGAAGGCCGGAAAAACGCTTTCCAGACCGAATTCGAACCGTTGTGGCGCCGGGTGACGGAACTCGGCTATTCCAATTCCCTGTCCCAGCTCCTGCTCAAGCTGGCCTCACCCGGCGTGCCGGACCTCTACCAGGGGACCGAGTTTTGGGACCTGTCGTTCGTCGACCCGGATAACCGCCGGCCAGTGGACTTCGCCCTGCGGGCCAAACGTCTGGCCGAGCTGCAAAAGGCCTTTGCCGAGGACCCGGAAAAGCTGTGCGAAAAGCTTTTGGCCTCCCCCGAGGACGGGCGGATCAAGCTGTTTGCCCTGTGGCGGGGGCTGGCTGCCCGAAACGATCGCCCGGAGCTTTTCGCCACGGGCGGTTACGCCCCGGCCGTCTTCGAGGGCAAGCAGGCCGGGCGGGCCTTCGGCTTTTGGCGGGTGAGCGAAAAGGATACTGCGTTGGTGGCCGTCCCCCGTCTCGTTGCGCCTCTGACCGACGCCGGCACCCCCTTTGCCCTGGGCACCGTGTGGGAGGACACCCGCCTGGCCGTCCTGGAAGGCAAGGGTAAGCGATTCGTGGACGCCTTGACCGGCCGGCATTACCAGGATGCCGGGGGACTTTATCTCAAGGACGTGCTGGGGAAGTTCCCCGTAGCCCTGCTTCTGGCCGAGGCAGGGGAGACCGCAGGCTGGGGATTGAACTGCGAAACAGGTCCAACATCATCGTGAGCCCCCCGGTTCTGCCGGGAAGGCAGTAGCAGTTTGACGTCTCCGGCGGTTCACCGGCGGAGTTCCAGCGTGAGCAGCCACGCGCACGAAGGAACTCCACCGATCAATGAATACGAGAGCCCAAGCCACACCGCTTGGGACTGCAAATTGAGGACGGGCATTTGATGTCATCTTTTCATCTTTCTAAATGCAGCGGGAAATATAGCCAAAACCCATTCCCCGCATTTTCTCCAACTGCCAAAAACAGTTCATTTTGCGTTCACGGCATCGAAGCGCAAACGCCGCAGGCGCAAAATGCGCTGTAACCTCTGATTTTCCTTGGGAAAAGCTGGTGCTGCAAGAGAGGATTGAACTCTCGACCTCTCCCTTACCAAGGGAGTGCTCTACCACTGAGCTACTGCAGCGAAAACGTCTAGCCGCGTGAACCTGCCACAGCCGGGACGATGGTTCAAGACCATAGTTTGAACCGAGCAAGGGTTCAAGCGGGCATTGCGTTCTTTTCTGTGTCTTTCATCCGGCAGGAACGGCGGAACAATGCCGGCAGCGGCGTTCCAGGTTTGTTCGGCGGAACGAATCAGCTACAGTCTTCCAGGGGGAGGGCCGCAATCATGTCAAGCGTGACGTTTTCCGGGTGGGCGCAGCTCAAGGACGACCCTTTCGTTCTGCTCACGGCTTTCGCGGCGGCGGCCGTGCTGGCGTTCTTGCTGCTGATCGCGCTTACCGTGCGCCAGGGTATGCTCCGGGCGCGGGAGGAGCGGTTCCGGGCGGACCAGGCGCACGCCGCCGGCACGGAGCTGGCCGAGCTTAAAGGCCGCCTCGCGCAAATGACGGAGATCACCTCGCTCAGGCAAGAAGAGCTGGCCCGGACGCTGAACGGCCGGCTGGACAGCATCGGGCAAAATCTCGGCACAAACGTCGCGCAGATCACGGAGACTGCGGCGCAGCGCCAGGAGGAACTCGCGCGCGCCGTGAACGAGCGGCTGGACCGCGCCACCCAGCATTTCGGCGCAAGCGTTACCCAGATCGGCGAGATCACGGCGCAGCGCCAGGAGGAGCTGGCCCGCAGCCTCAACGAGCGCCTCGACCGTACCGCCCAGCATCTCGGCACCAGCGTGGAGGAAACCGGCCGCCGCACCTCGGACAATCTCGGCAAGCTCTACGAGCGGCTGGCCGCCATCGACGTGGCGCAACGGACCATCGCCGAACTTTCGGGCCAGATGGTCTCGCTCCAGGACGTTCTCGCCAACAAGCAGGCGCGCGGCGCCTTCGGCCAGCTCCGCATGGAGGTGATCGTCCAGGACGGGCTGCCCAAGGGCGCCTACAGCTTTCAGGCCACGCTCTCCAACGGCCGCCGCCCGGACTGCCTGATCCACCTGCCCTACGCGGCCGCCGGCATTGTCGTCGACGCCAAATTCCCGCTGGAGGGCTTCGAGGCGCTGCGCCAGGCGCAAGGCGAGGCCGCCCAGCGCGAGGCGCAAACCCGCGTCCAGCGCGATATCGGCAGGCACATCGACGACATCGCGGAGAAATACTTCATTCCCGGCGAGACCCAGGACACGGCCATGCTGTTCGTGCCCTCGGAGTCCGTCTATGCGGAGCTGCACGAAAACTTTCCGGGCATCATCCAGAAGGCGCACCGGGCGCGCATCGTCATCGTCTCGCCGAACATGCTGATGCTCGCGGTGCAGACCATGATGGCCATCCTCAAGGACGTGCGCATGCGCGAGCAGGCGGACGTGATCCAGCGCGAGGTTGGGCTGATGCTCAAGGATGTTGCCCAGCTCAAGGAGCGCGTGCAGGGACTGCAACGCCACTTCGCGCAGCTCGGGCCGGATGTGGAGAAAATCCTCGCGTCCACGGACAAGATCGCCAGCCGCGCCGGGCGTATCGAGGGCATCGAAGTGGAGGACCGGAAGGAGCCGCAAGACGCGCTGACCAGCGCCGCCGAATGAGCGTCCGGCCGGAGGGGGAATCGGGACAGAGCCGGCTGAAAAAGCAGAAAGGCGGGCGCTCACTTGTGCGCGATCAACCTTGAAACCGGACAAACCCGCATGATCGAGGCGGAAACCATCGACGCCGCCTCGACNNTCGACGATAAGGCTGCTGGAATCGCTCGAAGCGCCGCATCCGCTAATGGCGATGATCCATGTTTACCTGGACAATGCGCGCTATCGTCACGCCAAGCTTGTGTATGATTGGCTTGCCCAGCCGTTCCGAGGACGAAACGCCGAAGTGCCGCATTGCTCTAAGCGGCGGTCTGCGCATCTGGATCGGCGAGTTGCACGATACCCGCCATGATCTGGTTGAGCTGGAAGTTCTTGGGCGTGTAAATCGCCGCGACGCCGCATTCCTTCAATGCCGCCTCGTCCTCGGCGGGGATGATGCCGCCCACTACCACCGGAATGCCGCCAAGCCCGGCCGCGCGCATCCGCTCCATGATGTCGCGCGCAAGCGGCAGATGGCTGCCCGACAGGATCGAGAGCCCGACGACGTGCACGCTTTCTTCGAGTGCGGCGTTGACGATCTGCGCGGGCGTCAGCCGGATGCCCTCGTACACGACCTCCATGCCGCAGTCGCGCGCGCGTACGGCGATCTGCTCGGCGCCGTTGGAATGTCCGTCCAGGCCGGGTTTGCCGACCAGGAATTTGAGCCGCCGGCCGAGCTTGGCGGAAACGCGCTCAACTTGGCTACGGATCTGGGCCATCCCCTCGCCGCCGGTTTGGATCGCGGCGCGGGAAACGCCGGTTGGCGCGCGGTATTCGCCGAAAACCTGCCGCAAGGTGCCCGTCCATTCGCCGGTGGTAACGCCCGCCTTGGCGCAAGCGATGGAGGGCTCCATGATGTTGCGGCCTTCCTGGGCGGCGGCGCGAAGTTCGTTGAGGCTCGCTTCGGCGGCGGCGTTGTCCCGCGCTGCGCGCCAAGCCTTGAGCGCTTCGATCTGTTCGCGCTCGACCCCCTCCGGCACGGTCTGGACGCTACCTTCGCCGCCCGCCGATAGCGGCGATCGCTCGGTCTCCAGAAATTTGTTCACCCCCACGACGGTCTGCTCGCCGCTCTCGATCTTGCGCAACCGCGCGGCGTTGCTCTCCACCAAGCGCTGCTTCATATAGCTCGCCTCGACCGCCGCAATGGCGCCGCCCATCTCGTCGATGCGCTTGAGTTCCTCGCGGGCCTCTCGCTTCAGCTCCTCAACCTTGGCGTCGACGACATGGCTGCCGTCGAAAATGTCCCCGTATTCCAGAAGGTCGGTTTCGTAGGCGACGATCTGCTGCATGCGCAGCGACCATTGCTGGTCCCAGGGGCGCGGCAGGCCCAGCGCCTCGTTCCAGGCCGGCAACTGCACCGCCCGCGCGCGCGCCTTCTTCGAAAGCACGACCGCCAGCATCTCAAGCAGGATGCGATAGACGTTGTTTTCCGGCTGCTGCTCGGTAAGGCCCAGCGAGTTCACCTGGACGCCATAGCGGAAGCGGCGCAGCTTCGGATCGGTGACGCCGTAGCGCTTTTCGCAAATCTCGTCCCAGAGGTCCACGAAGGCGCGCATCTTGCACATCTCGGTGACGAAGCGCACGCCGGCATTCACGAAGAAGGAGATGCGCGCAACCGCTTCGGGGAACGCTTCGGCCGGAATCTCGCCGCTGTCCCGCACCGTGTCGAGCACGGCCTGTGCGATGGCCAGCGCATAAGCCAGCTCCTGCACCGGCGTGGCACCCGCTTCCTGCAGATGGTAGGAGCAGACATTGGTTGGGTTCCACTTGGGCATCTCGCGGAAGGTGAAGACCACAACGTCCTTGATAAGCCGCATGGAGGGCTGCGGCGGGAAGACATAGGTGCCGCGCGAGAGATATTCTTTAATAATGTCGTTTTGCACCGTGCCCGTCAGTGCCTTGCGATCCGCGCCTTGTTCGTCCGCCAGCGCCACGTAAAGCGAAAGCAGCCATGCAGCGGTCGCGTTGATGGTCATCGACGTGTTCATTTTCGCGAGCGGGATGCCGCTCAACAGCGCACGCATGTCGCCCAGATGCCCAACCGGAACGCCGACCTTTCCCACCTCGCCGCGCGCCAGCGGGTGATCAGCGTCGTAGCCCGTCTGCGTGGGCAGGTCGAAAGCGATCGAAAGGCCCGTCTGGCCCTTGGCGAGGTTCTTGAGATAAAGCTCGTTGGAGGCTTTTGGCGTCGAGTGCCCCGCATAGGTGCGGAAAATCCAGGGTTGATCGGGCATGGCGGGCACGTTCTACCTTCTTGGGCGTTGCTGCACTGCAGCATAGCACGCTGGGGCAGGCCGCCCAACCCTTCCTAAGTGTAAAGCTGGCGGTGACCTGAGCGGCCTGGCGGCAGTCATAAACTTTACGTTTCAAAACTCATTTCAATTTGCCAAAAATGGCCGCATGTATCAGGGATCTCCTATCCCCAGAAGCAGCGGAATCGCGAACCGCCGGGAAAACGGAAGTCAGGCCATGAGATTATTTTTTTCGCTAACGTCTTTCGCCTTCACAATGATCCTTGCGCTCATTGCCTTCACCTATACGGCCATACACTTTCCAACCACGATGCGGGACCTGCTGGCCGGCGCAAAGCATGTGCAGGAACAGCTCTCTTCCTTGGGGCTGCCCGATAGCTACATGGTCTGGGTGGATATTTTCCTCCAGCCCAATCAGATCGTGCTGGTCGGCTACAGCATCGCCATGCGCTTCGTAATCGCCATTATCGGTTCCGTACTCACTGGCGGAGGCGGCGGGGGCGATGAGACCCACAGCTCTTCGCGCTCCGAAAAGGCCGAGCGGTACCGGATCTGGGGAAAGTCTCACCGATCATAGTGGCATTCCATGAACTCGATTGCCTGACGGCCCGGTTGGCTGCCTTCCCTCGCGGCGGATTTCGCCGCGGCGCTTCTCCGCGAAGGCGCCTCCTAATCTAAGCGCTTGTTCCAACATTATAAATGGATTCATGCCGTCGCGAGAGATAAATCGCTATTGAAGATTGGCGTCCTTGCTGCCGGCGGTATCGGTACCTGTACCGGCAAGAGCATCCCGCTCGATCAACTCGCCGTAAAATGTAATCAGCGCGGTCAGAAAGCTCAGCGTGCCTTTCACGGCCCTTATTTGCTCGATAGTTGGTTCGGGCGGAGTGCAGGCCGTACATGCCGGCTCCCCAGCCTCCTCCGTGTCTGCCTGCTCCAGGCTTCCCAAAGAAGTTTCATGAATGGAAAACGGGCGGCGCCTGGCCGGAATTTGCTTACTCATAACTATATATCTCCTAATGAACTTAAGTGCCGCGGCACAAAAGCTCTAATCCCCGCGCTACAAAGGGCTTTTCCTACCCCTGCTTGAGCTATTTGCTGCGACAACCACCAGTATGTGTCTTTTTACGGATACGTCAAACACTTTGTAAAATGTTTCACAAATCGTAAAACCGTCTTTACACAAATGCACCGGCCCCGCGAGCGGACGCACGCGGGGCCGGAAACATGTGATTGAAAGGTGGCGATCTGGCACGCGCTAACGCAGCGCTTCCACGACATCCGCGTGCCCGGCGGCGCTCGCCACATCCGAGGCCCTTTCGCGCTTTTTGTTGCGCAGCGTCTTGTCCGCGCCGCCGGCCACCAGCGCGCGGACTGCATCCACCCGGCCTTCGCTGGCCGCCATCATCAGAGCCGTGTTGCCGAAATTGTTGCGGGCATCGATCTTGGCCCCCGCTTGAAGCAGGGACTGGATCAAAGGAAGCGAACCGAGCCGCGCGGCAAGCATGAGCGGCGTGTTGCCCGAGGCGGTCGCCTGATTGGCGTCGGAGCCGCGCGCAAAGAGACGCGAGGCGGCTTCGGCGCGGCTTTGCTCCAGCGCACGCAAGAATGGGGTCACTCCGTTCTTGTCGGCCTCGGAGACAGAAGCGTTCCTCTTCAGCAGCGCGTCGATCGCTTCCAGATTCTCCCGGTCCGCCGCAAGCCACAAGGGTGTACGGCCGGAGGCGTCCTGCTTGTCGATATCGGCACCCCGTTCGATCAGGGCCTGAACCACGTGGCCGTTGCATTTGCGGCTCGCCATGGCCAGGGGGGTGCCCTCCGCCTCTCCGCCCAGGTTCGGGTTGGCCCCCTTCGCCAGCAGGATGGCCACGGTTTTCTCATGGCAGCGGCGAAGGGCAAGCGCGAGCGGTGTCGCCTGATCCGGCCTGGCCGCATCGAGCCCCACTCGTTTCCCGGCCAGGATCTCGACCGCCTGGTCGCGCCCATTGGCCGCGGCAATCATCAGCGGCGTTTCCTGCGCGTTGTTGCGGGTCCCGGCATTCGCGCCAGCTCCAAGCAGGGCATCGATCACAACGGCGTTGCCGGTGGAGGCGGCCAGCGCCAGGGCGGTGTTGCCGTCCTCGTCGCGGGCTTCGAGGCTGGCGGGGTTCAACGCCAGCTTGCGCACGGCCTCGACATTCGAGCGGCGGGCCGCCTCCAGGATCAGGCGCGGCTCATTCGGAATGTTCGCGGGAATGGCAGGGACCGCACCGGGCGCGGCAATGTTCGCCTTCCAGCCGGGCGCTTCCTTCTGCTCCTTCGGCGCGGCTTGCTTGGCGGCAATGCGGGCAAGCAGGGCTGCCGCTTCGGGATGGCCTTTTTCGCCCGCGCGCTGCGCCCATATCTCAGCCGCGGCAACGTCTAACGCCGTGCCGCGTCCGGTCAGATACATGGTGGCAAGACTGTACTGGGCACGGACGTGGCCTTTAGCCGCAGCCTCTTTCATCCAATGGAACGCCGTCTGGTCGTTCTGCTCCAGGCCGCGGCCCATCCGGTAAAGCGCCGCAAGTTCGTACTGCGCATTCGCATCCCCAGCCTTGGCTTGCTTCTCCAGCAAGGCGGCAGCTTGGGAGAACGCCCCCTTGCGAACCGAGGAATCGACAGCTGAATTATTGCCCGTGTCCTGCGAATGCGCTTCGAAGACCGGGAACGCCCACAAAGCGAGGCAGGAAATTAGGATAAAAGTGCAGTTTTTACTATGCCGTACCATGCTTGGTCTCGACCTCGATACCGATGGACTTGAGAAAGTTCGTAGGCAGGATGCCGCCCGCGCAGACGATCACGGCATCGTTCTTTAGCGTCTGCCGCTTACCCTGCCATTCAAGTTCCACGGAATTTTGGCCTATCTCAATAATCTTCGATTTAAGCATGAGCTTGAGGCGGCCGGATTTGACGGCCTTGTCGACGCGGTCGCGGTTTTTCGGCTTGGCGCGTGAGAAGGCCTCCGAGCGGTAGGACAGCGTCACTGTGGCGTTGGTTTCGGTGGCGATCGTGCCCGCGGCTTCGAGCGCGCTGTCGCCGCCGCCCACGACCAGCACATGCTGCCCGGCATATTGCTCCGGGTCGATGAAGCGATAGACGACCTTGGTCTGCTCCTCGCCGGGCACTTCCAGTTTGCGCGGGGTGCCGCGCCGCCCGATGGCGAGAAGAACCGCGCGGGTTGGGTAGGTGCCGTGCGTGGTGCGCACCTCGAAGCCGTGGCCGTTTGCCTTGATCTCGTCCACCCGCTCGCCATAACGGATTCTGAGTTGGTGCTTCTTGACGATGTCCGCCCAGAAGGCGAGGAGATCCTCTTTCAAAATCTCGGTGAATTTCACCAGACCTACAAGCGGCAGCTCGGCCGGCCGCGTCATCACCAGCTTGCGGCGGGGGAAATGCGCGACCGTGCCGCCGAGGCTGTCCTGCTCCAGCGTCAGGTAACGCAATTTATATGCCTTCGCGGCCAGGCTGGCGGAGATGCCTGCGGGTCCGCTGCCGACAACGATCACATCGAGAACGTTTTGCTGGCCGGAGCCGCCGAGCTTGCGGATCGAATCCATAGCCTGCCGGCCTTGCTCTGTAGCGTTACGGACCAGTCCCATCCCGCCAAGCTCGCCGGCAATAAAAATGCCAGGCACGCTGGTTTCGAAAGTTTCGCTGACATGCGGGATATCCACGCCGCGTTTTTCCGTGCCGAAAACCAGCGTGATGGCGTCGTAGGGGCAGGTTGCGCGGCAGGCGCCGTGGCCGATGCACTCGGACCCGTCGATGAGTTCCGCCTTATCGCCCACAAGCCCTATGATTCTGCCTTCGGGACATGCCGCAACGCACGAGCCGCAGCCCATGCACTTGCCGTAATCGAAAATGGGATGCAGCGTGGCCGGCTCGTTTAAGCCCAATTCGATAGCGTGCTTTTTCGCTTCCAGGCTGCGCGCCTCCGCGCGGTGCCGCGTGTAAGAGTAGATCAGCCAGATGGCAAGGAAGGGAACGGCGTAGGTAAACACCAAGTAATCTATTTGCATTCTTAAGAAAAATGTCCCTTTTAGGCAGCCAAACAGACGCCAGCACCCGCCCATCCGGCCTGCACGGTTGTCCACCAAGTGCATAAGCGCAAATGCTGGTTTGCGGCTATTACACCCTAACCCCACCATATAACGAAGATGCGACGACTTTAATCCGCAGTGCTCGATTTTTTTTTGAGAACTGTCTCGCCGCAATAGCAGAGACAGTATAGCTAAGCATGGCGGCCACAAAAGCGCCCGCTTTTTGTCGCTTCGTCCGGCCCCGCCACGGTAGGGTTGCTTTCTTGAGTCACCCCAATCGTGGTTTCCCGATGGCAGCGAATTAGGACCGGGGGACGATGTCGAATCAAGCCGGACTGGAAATTCACGCGGCGGCAAGACTTCCGGCCCGTGGCCCAAGTGCGAGGGCGAATCAAGCTCCACGCCGGGTTGCAGTGAACGCTGCCTCCTTCGCGCACTACTTCACGAAATCGCTACTCGGGTTGGGACCCCTGCTCTTCGGCGCGGCCGTACTGGCTGCTCTCTATGCGGGCTGGGTCCACCGCGAGGAGGAATATATCAGGGCCGATACCGGGCTTGGCTATTGGCTTGGCATCGTCGGCACCACGATGATGGTAGTGCTCCTGCTCTATCCGGTACGGAAACGCGTGCGGTTGTTCCGCGGCTTCGGCAAGGTGCCCACTTGGTTCCGTTCGCACATGATTATGGGCATCGCCGGCCCGACGCTCATCATCTTCCACTCAAACTTCCACACGCACTCGGTTAACGCCTCCGTCGCGCTTTTCTTCATGCTGACCATCGTGGCGAGCGGCATCATCGGCCGGTATCTGTTCTCGAAGATCCACAAGGGCCTTTACGGCACCAAGGCCGAGATCAAGGGGATGCTTGCCGACGCCGATTTCATGAAGCGCGCGCTGGGCGCCGGCTACGAAGATTCCGGCCGGCTTCTGTCGGAACTTGGCAAATTCGAAGGCCGCGTCCTGGTCAGGCATAAGAGCTTCTTTTCCAGTCTATGGGCGTTCATAATGCTCGGCTGGCGCTGGCAATCCTTAAGGACGCGCTTGCTGCGGGAGGTGAAGGCCGCAATCGAGACGGAAGGCCAGCGGCGCGGCTGGGGATGGATGACGCGGCGCAAGCGGCTCAATCTCGTCAGGGACCATCTCAGGATCTATTTCGCGGCCGTCAACAAGGCTGCGCGGTTCGGCATGTACGACCGCATGTTCCATCTTTGGCATGTGCTGCACATGCCGCTGTTCTTCCTGCTCGTGCTGACAGCGATCCTGCATGTGATCGCGGTTCACCTCTATTAGGGGCCGCGCCGTGAGAACCCGCTTCGCCTTACGCCTTTGGGCCGTGTTGTTCCTTGCCGTGGCCGCGGCTTGGCCGGCGGGCGCTCAGAATATCTTCGAGAAGCTCGTCATGCCGGGCGAGCTGGTGCAGGGGCATGCGAAGCTCGAAAAGGACTGCGCGAATTGCCACGAGTCGTTCACGAAGGGCGCGCAGACTAAGCTTTGCATTGCCTGCCATAAGGACATAGCCAAGGATCGGGACATGGCACGCGGCCTGCACGGCAAGCGGCCCGACGCTGTCAAGGCCCTTTGCAACACCTGCCACACGGACCACAAGGGCCGGTCCGCCGACATCGTGCAACTCGACAAAGAGACCTTCAATCACGCCTTGACGAATTTCCCGCTCGTTGGCGGCCACAAGGAGCCCGCGTGCGACGGCTGCCACAAGCCGAATGTGAAGTTCAGGAACGCGCCCGGCCAGTGCATCGGCTGCCACAAGAGCACCGACAAGCATAAGGGCCGCCTCGGGGAAAACTGCCAGACCTGCCACAGCGAGGAAAGCTGGTCGAAGGTCCGCACGTTCGATCACTCGAAGACCAAGTTTCCGCTGACGGGCGGACATGAGAAGGTCACCTGCGCTGCTTGCCACCCCAACGAAAAATACAAGGGCGTGCCGCTGGCCTGCTCCTCCTGCCATCAGCTTCAGGACGTTCATCAGGGCAAGTACGGTGCGAAGTGCGAGTCTTGCCACGAGAGTACCAAGTGGAAGACCCTCCGCTTCAACCATTCGAAGACCAAATTCCCGCTCCGCGGCGCCCATGCGCCCCTGAAGTGCGAGGCCTGTCACACGGGCGACCTCTACAAGGACAAGCTCGGGACAACCTGCATCGCATGCCACAAGAAAGACGACCCGCATAAGGGCCAGCTCGGCCAGAACTGCCTGCAATGTCACAACGAGAGCGCCTGGCGCAAGAAGGTTGCCTACGACCACGACCTCACGCATTTTCCACTGCTCGGAAAGCACGCCATCGTTCCTTGCGAGCAATGCCACAAGACGCCGTCCTTCAAGGACACGCCTTCCGCATGCGCAAGCTGCCACAAGGACGAGCACCATCACGGCACCCTGGGCAACGCCTGCGCTTCGTGCCACTCGCCGAACGGCTGGAGCCGCTGGCGCTTCGACCACGACAAGCAAACCGAGTTCCCGCTAACGGGCAGGCACAAGGGTTTGGCGTGCGCGGCCTGCCATCGCGAGAAAACCGAAGGCAAGATTTCCGTGCCGGATAGCTGCTACGGCTGCCACGCGAACGACGATTCCCATAGCGGCAGTTTCGGCAGGGCCTGCGAGAAATGCCATAACACCACGTCGTTCAGGTAAACGGCCGCACCCGATATCCAGGCGCGGAGAAAGCAACGACGCTTTATAACAAATAAATTACTTCCAAATATGCCGGCACTGGTGAAAACCCTGGCGGGCTACGTCCGTGCGCCGAATAAATCCGATTAATGCTTAATCGCATGATTTAGATTATCGAGACCAGAACCTGGAACATCGCCGCAATTGCGACAAACTGCCACAGAAAGATGTATTTTCGATGGGCAGCTCTTCATTCTCTTGCCTTCGGTACCAAGCGCCGCGCGGTGTTAAGGTGTGCTTCGGCCGCTGCACAAGAGTGGGTTCGCAACCTCGCGTGAACCGCGGTTGGATGAAACGGGCCGCTCGCCCGTTCTATGTTGGATGTGGCAAAGGCGGACTCTCGCCTGCCATCGAGTTGCGTGTATCTGATAAAGGGTGTCTCTGAACGCTTCGGAGAAAACATTGAGGCCAGAATTGCCCCGGAAGTTCTCGCTCCCGGCAGTCGCCGTGCTCGCACTGCTGCTGTCAGTGCTGGTTGGCGCGCGCGCCGGCTACTTGAACCTTGTCTGGGACGCCGCTTCCATTTCGCCCGCATTCGCCGACGGTCACAAAAGCGGCAGCCGGAGCGAGGGCGGCGGAGAGAGGGAAGGCGGCAGCTCGTCCAGCCAGCGCGGCAGTGAGGGCGGCGGGGGAAGCAGCTCTAGCGGCGGCGGAGGAAGCGGCTATAGCGGAGGTGGCGGCGGGGAGGGCTCTGGCGGCTCTGGAAGCGGCGGCGGTCAGCGCGGCGGCGATGGCGGATACATGTACTCCGGCTCAGGAAGCGGCGCCGGATACTCCAGCAACGGTAGCAGCGGATACACTTATTCAGGCTTGGGTGGCGGCCATTCCGTCCCGCACGGCGACGGCAGGCCGCCTTCGGTGGGCGTGCCGCAGCCCGAACTGAAAGGTTTGCCCAAGGAACTCCGGCTAGACACTGGCAACGATAACAAAGCCTTGGAAGACCTCCTCAACAACCACTGGGACACACATCTGAACTCCGGAGAAGCGGAACACGCTTCTGAGGCAAAAGGGATTGGGGAGAACGCCGGCCGCGATGCGGTACAGGTTTTCGAAACAAAATCGGTTGGAGAGAACTCTGGCCGCGATGCGGTGCAGGTTTTCGAAACAAAATCGGTTGGAGAGAAGGCCGGCCGCGATGTGGAACACGCCTCCGAGGCAAAAGGGATTGGGGCGAACTCTGGCCGCGATCAAGCAAAAGGCTGGGCGCCCGGAAAAAGCGGCAAGGCTCCATCGCCCGCCGGAAGCAGCCTCCCGGCAATGCCCGACCCGCGCTCTTACTCGCATACCCAGCTCCTTGCCCCCAATTTGAGCCCCGCTGGAGTCACCCGTGCCCGTGCGCTCGGATTTCAGATCGGCGGCCCTGGACCTGGGCACGGGCCTGGACTGGGACATGGGCCAGGGCCGGGACCCGGCGGCATCACTGTCATGACGCTTCCGCCTGGACTCGATCCAGCGCAGGGGATGAGGCTCCTTCAGCAGAACCTGCCTGGAGAGCACTTCCAGCTCAATAATCTTTACCGGGTTTATCAGCCGGCCATGAAACAAGACGGTGAGGGTCACCCCGCGAGTCTGGCCACTTTGGGCGGCAAGAAATGCGCTGGGGACCGCTGCTACGCGCACGAAGCAATTCAATGGAACGATCGTTTTTCCTCCTGCACCCGAAACGTTAAGATCGGCATCATCGACACGGGCTTCGACTTGCAGCACCCCGCGTTCAGGAACCAGAAGATTACCCAGAAGTCGTTCTTGCCCGCAGGCAGGAGCCAGGCCAGCACTTGGCATGGAACTGGAGTGCTGGCCCTGCTGGCCGGCCGGCCCGACAGCGGCACTCCCGGCCTTGCTCCAGAGGCCACCTATCACGCGGCAGGCATTTTCTACGCCGACGAGGGAGGCGACCCGGTAACCGACACTGTTTCCTTTGTTAAGGCCTTGGACTGGATGTCGGAATCCGGGGTCAGGCTCGTGAACATGAGCTTTTCGGGACCGAGGGACGATCTTGTGCAGAAAAAGATCGAGGCTCTGAGCGCCAGGGGATTCGTTTTTACGGCCGCCGCGGGTAACGATGGACCGGCGGCGTCACCGGCTTACCCGGCCGCTTATCCGCAGGTGATCGCGGTAACTGCCGTTACCAAGGATCTGAAGAACTACCCATACGCCAATCGCGGCGCGCATATCGATGTCGCGGCCCCTGGTGTGGACATCTGGACAGCCTGGCCGGAAGCGCGGGAAGGCTACCGCTCCGGCACCTCGTTCGCCTCGCCCTTCGTCGCGGGCGTTTTGGCCCTCTATCCGCCGGACGTACTGCGCTCCCCCAAGAACAGCCTTCTGGAGCGTGTAAACATTTCCGATCTTGGGCCGCCTGGGCGCGATCCGATCTACGGAAGGGGACTTTTGCAGGCTCCATCCGCGTGCCAGGGCAATGCGAGCGAGGTTGCGGGACTGGGCTCAGCGGACGTTGAGGTTCCTCGCCTGTCACAGGCAAGCGCACCGGCCCCAGTGGCAGCGCCGTTCCACACCGCACCAGCCGGCCGGTGAAGAATGCTTTACCGGGACCGCCCGGTCAAAAATCTACCTGATTCCCCCGTTGTTTCCGCCAGCATGGTTTGCGAAGACAAATTGGCCGCAATTGTCGTCCCCGCGAGGGCGAGGATCCATGCTAACCCTTTGTGCTAAAGCAAGAAATGAATTCCCGCTTTCGCGGGAATGGCGCTGCGGAAGCATACGGCGGCGAGTTCAAATGCCATGGCGGAGATGCCGGGCGATCTGGAAAATCTATCCAGTGCTAGCGCTTCTTCCAGCCTCCGAGGATCAAGGCGTCCTCATCCTGCTGATCGAGGGCGTCGCCGTCGATCCAGGACACGACAGCTCCTTCCAGGGCCGAATTCTTACTGCCGGCCGGCGCTGTCCTTTCGGCGGACCGTTGCGCCGGGGCTAGTTGCGCCTGGAGCTTGATGTCCCACCGGCCGTTCGAGTTGCAGGCGATGCCGCCATAATTTTCCGAACCTGCCAAACCAGCTTCGTACTGCCGGCAGTAATCTTGGGCATGGTTTCGGAACGACAGTTTGACTGCCATTCTCAGAACCTTGCCCGCAGCGAAAGGGACGAGTGTCTCCCTCCCGCTCGGCAAGCTGTTCAGCGCCACGCTGAGAGGCCCGCGCGCAACGGTGCGGCCTTCGCTTTCCACCTGGACGAGTTCGCTCATCGGAGAGCCGCTTTCGCCAGCGCCGCCATGAAGCAGCCAGCCAACGCCGATCCCCGCAAACAGCGTCACGGCCGAGGCAGCAGCCAGTCCGAAGGGATGGGCAGGCCGGATCAGGTTCCGCAGGGTGTCCGCGAACTGGCCGAACGTGGACCTTCCGGTTTTGGCTGGAAGCGGCTGGGCATAGAGCGCGAGACGGAGGAGCTTCTCGGGCAAGGGCGAATTCATGTGCTCGTCGAACACGAAAGCCAGATCCTGTCCCGTCGCCTGAAAGACTTCAAGGCGGGCGTTCGCTTCCGGGTCCCGCGCAACCAGCTTTTTCACCCGCGCGCGTTCGGCGCCATCGAGCTGGCCGTCGGCATATGCCATCAGTGTTTCATCGGACAGCATCGTTTTCGCCTTCCACCTTTTGAACCCCTTCGATCGCGATCGCGTGGAGCGCGCGGCGCGCACGTACCAGCCGGCTTGTAACTGTACCTATCGGTATATCCAAAATCTCCGCCGCCTCCTGATAAGAAACGCCTTCGATGCTAATTAGAGCGATCAGCTCCCGGTGCTCCCGCGGCAGCTTGGTCATCGCGTCGAGCACACGGTTCAGGGTCAAGCGGCGCTCCACGACATCCCGGCCATCCATTCCCATAAGCTCGGGTGCGTCGTCGAGATCGACTGTCGCGCCGCGGACTTTCAAGGCCCGTTTCTGATCGATCCAGATATTATGAATGATTCGGAACATCCAGCTATCGAGCCGTGTGCCGGGTTGCCATTGATCGAGACGGGCAAAAGCGCGCAGGCAACCTTCTTGCACTAGATCGTCTCCTTTCTCGGGGTCGCCCGTTAGAGCATAGGAGAAGCGGCGTAGCCGGGGCAAAAGCTCGACTATCCCTTGCCGCGGATCGCTTGTCACTAATGAGCCCCCTTGGACTGTTGAGAATAACGGTGGAGACTGCGCATTAATCCGTGCAGCCGTCAAATAGTGGAGATTTTTTGTCAGGCGCAAATTGCCGGCAAGATTTGCAAGCTCAAGCTGTGGAGAAAGATTTTTCGGTTCTCCGGGATTTTTTTCATTTCATACCCGTTTTGACGTTTGCTGCTACCCCACAGCGGCACAGGCAGGCGGGCAACCTCGAGGTGCCGCCTGCCGCTTCCTGTTCCCTGCCGCGTTCCTGCTTGAGGCGCGCGGGCCGCTGGGGAACCTCCCGAGCCTTCACTCTGCACAAAAAACATGGCCGCTTCCAGGATGGAATGCTTGCTTCGCACGTTTCACGTGCATGCCGCATCCCCGTTTGCGGCAGGAGAACGGACGGGCGGCCCGCAACCGCCGTCCATACTTCCATTCACGCGGTTTCGTTTGCGCTACCGTCAGGCCATGGAAACCGCGTCTGCGATTTGCCTTCGCGGGTGGCCGGGAATAGCTGCCCGATAGGTCGCATTCATACCGGCGGCGAGGCTTAACCGGCGTTTGGGTGAAGCGCCCCCGATTTAGGCGCAACCACAGATAGAGTTTGCTATTTGATACGCAACCATTTGTGGTAAAACGCTAAAATTTCCTAAAGAAATCCCTGGGTCACGGATTATTGCGCGTGCAGCCCCGTTATTCCCCCGAGGCGCGTTCGGCTCACGGTCGAGCCTGAGCTGCATTGCGCGAGGGGACAGATGAATAGACTTAGCTGGCTTGGCGGTATCTTAGCCGTATTTCTGGTTGCTATCGCGGCACCTGCATCCGCACAGCAGGGAACCGCGCGTTTCGATCACTCCAAGACCGGCTTCGCGCTGACGGGCGCTCACATGACCGTCGAATGCGTGACCTGCCATATCAATGGCCGGCTGCAAGGAACGCCGCGGATGTGCGTTGCCTGCCACAACGGAACCGTAGCGTCAGGCAAGCCCGCCAATCACGTTCCATCGATGATGCCGTGCGATACCTGCCACAGAAATGCGGTGACCTTCGCCAACGCGCCGATGAACCACGTCGGCATCACCTCTAATTGCCAGTCATGCCACGTCGGTCAGTCTTTCTATGGCGTCGCCCCGATAACGATGACCGCGAACCACATCCCGACCAACAATGCCGATTGCGTGACCTGCCACAGGAGCTTCATGAGCTTCGCTGGCGCGGCCTACTCGCATCCGGCGTCCTCCGCGGGCCAATGCTATAGCTGCCACGGCACCGGAACGAACGGCGCCTTGGTTGCGAGCGCCAGCCACGTTCCGACGGGCGCGGTGAGTTGCGATGCCTGCCATAAGAGCACGGCTGTCGGCGGGTTTTCGACCTTCGCCATGGGCACGGCCGGGCATACCGCGATGGGGGTCGGCGTGACCTCGGATTGCACGGTCTGCCACTCTGGAACCTATTTCGGTGTTGTTGGCAAATCGGCGACCCACACGCCGACGACGGACAATTGCTCGACCTGCCACGGCAATTTCACGAGCTTCGGCACGGCGAGCTACAACCATCCAGCCGGCTCGGCGGGGCAGTGCTACACCTGCCATGGCACCGGCGCGAACGGCGCGATGAAGGAAGTCTCCAATCACGTCCCGACCGGCTCGACGTCCTGCGACGCCTGCCACACCAGCACCGCCACGGGCGGGTTTGCGACCTACACCATGGGGACGGCCGGCCATACGGCGCTTGGCGTCAGCATGACCACGGATTGCACCTCCTGCCATCAGACGAACAGCTACTTCGCCGTCACGTTGAAGCCGTCGGCCCACATGGCGACAACTCCCGCAACCCAGAACTGCTCGGACTCGGGTTGCCACAACAGCTTCACGAGCTTCACCGGCGCAACCTACAATCACCCGGGCAGCTCGGCCGGCCAATGCTACACTTGCCACGGCAGCGGTTCGGGCGGCGCGATGAAGGAAATCGCAAATCACGTCCCGACCGGCGCCGTGTCCTGCGATGCCTGCCATGCGAGCAAAACCACCGGCGGGTTCGCCAGCGCCACGATGGGGTCCATCGGGCATAGCGCACTCGGCATCACCACGGGCTCGGATTGCACCTCGTGCCACCAGAGTGCCACCTATTACGGTGTGATGTCGAAGCCGTCGAACCACGTCGCCACGACGCCGGCAAATCAGAACTGCTCGGCTTCGGGCTGCCATACCGGCTTCACGACTTTCTCCGGCGCAACCTACACTCACACGGCCGGCAACTCCGGCAAGTGCTACACCTGTCACGGCACGGGGACGGGCGGCGCCATGGTGGAGGTTTCCAACCACGCTCCAACCGGAACGGTGTCGTGCGACGCTTGCCACACCAGCACAGCCCCAGGCGGGTTTGCCACCTACACCATGGGATCGTCCGGCCACAGCGCGGTTGGCGTAACCATCAGCTCCGATTGCACCAGGTGCCACACGGGCAGCTACTTCGGCGTCGTCCAGAAGCCCACGGCCCATGTCACGACGACGGCAAATCAGAATTGCTCGTCCTCCGGCTGCCACAGCAGTTTCACGAGCTTCACCGGCGCCGTCTACAATCACTCCGGCGTGGCTTCGGGTGCCTGCTATAGCTGCCACAGCAGTGGACAGAACGGCGCAATGAGGGAGGTTTCCAACCACGTGCCGACGGGCTCCACGTCCTGCGACGCGTGCCACACGAGCAAGTCGACTGGCGGGTTCTCCACCTTCACGATGGGCACTTCCGGCCATACGGCGATCGGTGTCTCGACCTCGACCAACTGCACAACCTGCCATCAGACGTCGAGCTACTTCGGGGTTGTCGTGAAGCCGTCGAACCACTCCACGACCACGCCCGCGAACCAAAATTGCTACGACTGCCACAAGACCTTCACGAGCTTCTCCGGCGCGTCCTACAGCCATCCGTCCTCGGCTTCGGGCAACTGCTATAGCTGTCACGGCAGCGGGGCAGGCGGCGCGATGAAGGAGGTTTCCAACCACGTGCCGACGGGAACGGTCTCCTGCGATGTCTGCCACAAGAGCACGACCTCCGGCGGGTTCGCCGCCTACACCATGGGCAACGCAGGCCACTCCGCCCTCAACGTTGTGCTCAAGACCTCGAACTGCATGACCTGCCACAGCGGCTCGTACTTCGGCACGAAGACCTTCAGGGCGCATGGCAAAGGCAACCTCTGCGGCACTTGCCATAAGAGCTTCACCCAAGATCCGGGCGGGGACTGATCCCGGAAATGCTTGCGACTGCACTAACAAAACTCACGCAGCGAATGCCCAATTTGAAGAGGGACACGATGCAACGGCGTACATACACACTTCCTGGCATGCTCGGTGCTGCGTTGGCAGCATGCCTTTCGACGAGCTTTTCCGGGGAAGCGCACGGCCAGCCGGTCACTAATCGCGTTCTCTCCGGCTACCAGATCGCGTCTGGAGGCGGGTGCTCGATCTACAAGATCAACTTCAACTTCCGCATCCGGTACGATAGCCACTTTCCGGTAACATCCGGAAACCAGCTTCGCATCCTTTTCCGGCCGGTCGACCCGCGCGAGTTCGTTATCGAAGGCGGGTATCAACGGGAGGCTCTCCGTCTTCCGCAGGACCGGCATACCAGCATCAGGGCCATCGAATACGAGGCGCGCATCGCGGAAAGCCCGGCGCTCACCATCGTGTTCGACCGCCCTGTCCATTTCAGCGCGGCGGGCGGCTCCGATTTCCAAAGCCTGGTCGTCTCGGTTGGCGACACCAAAGGCGGTAAGCCTTGCAAGCCCGTGTATCCTACCGTGGCGGGCGGCGCCTGGGCTGACGGCACGGAGGCAAAGGTGCAACCGCGCACCGAAAGCTTCGTGACAAAAACCGCGCCCGCCCCGGTGAAGATCCCCGACGTGCCGGAAACTAAGAATGCCGCCGTCATCGGTCCCTCCGAGGTAGCCAGCGAGCCGGTACCCCAGCCGGGCGCCGCGCCGGCAAGCGGGGGAGCATCCGCAGGCCCGGGCGAGGCAGCAGTCGCGGTGCTCGTCACGCAGGCGCGCTCGGACATGAAACAAAACAGGTTCGAGGCCGCCGTTGCGTCGCTGAAGAAGGCGGTGCAGCAGCCCGAGAACCGGCGCACGCCGGAAGCCCGCGAGCTTTTGGGCGTTGCCTATCAGAAGGCCAAGCAGAATGCCGCGGCCAAGGAAGTCTACGAGGATTACCTGCGCCGCTATCCCAAGGGAGACGGCACGGAAGGCGTCCGCCAGCGCCTGCTGGCCATCGATACCGCCGCCGCTGCTCCCGCGGAAAGGCTGCGCGCTGCCGTTTCCGCGCCCATCGGTCCCGATGGAGCGCCGGTGCCTACCGGCGAGCCCGCACCGAGACCGTCTTTCGGCAGCGTGTCCGCTAGCTTCTCCTCAAGCTACATCAGGGACGACAGCTACTCGGTTAGCCGCGACCGGACCCAGGCGCTCGACCTGAACAAGACCAAGGAAGAATACCAGTCGCACCAGAACGAGATCTTGTCGAGCTTCGATTCGACCGCACAGTGGGGCGATGGCAACACGAAGATGAAGTTCCGCTTCTCCGGCACGAACGAGTACCGTATCGAGCCAACCACCGAAGAACTGTTCGGGATCAGCTCCCTTTATCTCGACACCTCCGTCAAGGATTGGGGCACGACCTTCCGCCTGGGCCGCCAAATCCGCAACAGCGGCGGCATCCTCGGCAGGTTCGACGGCGCGGTCTTCACCTATCAATACGATCCGATCTTCGGCTTCTCCACGTTCGGCGGTTCGCCGGTGGAATACCGCGTGGACATGCCCTTCAAGAACGATCGGTACTTCGGCGGCGGCTCCTTGAACTTCGGTCCGTGGAAGGGGCTCGACGGGGATATCTATGCAATCGAGCAGGTCGATCGCAATATCGTCGACCGGCAGGCGGTGGGCGCCGAGTTGCGCTATAACGACCTGACCAAGTCCGCCTTCGTGAACGTCGACTACGATATCCATTTCGACAAGCTCGACGCCGCTATCTTCACCGGCACTTGGACCATGCCCGACAAATCGATCCTGCGGGCTGGCGCCGACTACCGGATGGCTCCGTATCTTACCGCCTGGAATGCATTGCAGGGCCAGCCCTTCACTACCTTGTACGATCTGCTGAAGGTTCGCACCCAGGCCGAGGTCCAGCAAATGGCGGTCGACCGGACGGCAACCTACCAATCGGCCAATGTGGGTTATACCCGGCAAATCACTGACAAGCTGCAGGTCAACCTCGACGTTACGCAGGCGCACATCAACGGAACGATTGCCTCCTACAACGTGGGCAGCACGCCCGACAGCGGCGACGAGTTCTACTTCGGCGCGCAGTTGATCGGCTCTTCCTTGCTGGCGGACGGCGACATGTACTCCGTGTCCGCCCGTTACTCCGACCTCAAGGAGTCGAACAACGTGGCCGTGGACCTCAGCACCCGCTATCCTGTCATGGAGGATGTGAGGGTACAGCCGCACATCGTCGGCGCTTACAGCACGGGCAAGACTGGAGGCTGGAGCGAGTACACCGTTATCCCGTCGCTGCTCGTCAGCTACTACCTGCGGAAGGACCTCAATTTCGAGCTTGAGGTCGGCGACCGCATGACGTGGCGCAACCAAGGCACGACGCAGACAACCGAGAACGAACTGCTGGTGACCGCTGGTGTCCGGTACGACTTCTACGCCGACACCAACACCTGCCTCACTCCGTCGGCGCTCTGCAGGGGGAACGGCAACTAGCGGCTACGCATTAAGGGGGGAGCGCGCGCCGATCCGGTACAAGCCGGCTCGATGCGCGCTCCCCCGCTTTTTCGGGGCAATCCCAAGCGCATCGCCCTTCAGCGCCCTGCACGCCGGCGCTGCTTCGGTCCCGCTCACTCAAAATGAACGGCAAGCCACACTGTGGGTTCCTCCGCACTGGTCCACTCGACGCGGTGGCGCTTCCCGGCCGGGATGAAAACATGATCGCCGGCGGCTAGCGCCCGCTCACCCGCCTCGTCCTCGAAGCGCAGCCGCGCGCTGCCCTTGAGCACGATCACCCACTCGTTCTGGGGCTGATCGTACCAGAAGCCCGGCGGGCTTGCGTGTCCGTGCGAGACGATGCGTTCGATCTTCAGCCCCGGCCGCGCGAGGATTTCGCTGAACTCTTCATCCTCCGCGCCGGTGGCTGAAATATCCGCGAATAGATTGCCTGCCTGAACGGCGGTTACCAGCATTGCCCGTACCTTCCTGCATCCGATCGGCCAGCACTTGCGTGCAGGGCCACCCATCCCAGCATCCGGCGCGGGCGGCGGGATCCGAGCGTTCCTTGCCTGTCGCGCCGGCGCTGGACCCTCATCTTGCGAGATAAA
>PMBZ01000085.1 GCA_003153975.1 Hyphomicrobiales bacterium | reverse complement strand
TTCTCGCAGACGAACTGGCAGGAATCCTTGTGCAGCCCGTGCAACCGCGCGTGATAGCAGCGGCTCGACAGGGCAAGCGGCAGGCGGCCGAAGGCGAACACCTCGATCTCAAGCCCAGGGCAGGCGCGCGCGATCACCGCCACGGAGGTCAGCGGCAGTTGAACGGGCGTGCAGAGCGTCACGGCGCCGCGCGCCGCTAGGAATTGCGCCGCACGCTCGTTGTACACGTTGAGCAGCGGCCCAGCCACGAACGGCCTTCCGGCGCGAGCGGGCAGGGCGGTCACGTCGTTCATTTCAACAAGGGCGCCGTCGCGGCAAAGGTCGGTGACGGACTTGCGCTCGCGCTGGCTCGCGGGCAGCGACAGCGTCGAAAGCACCACCTCCTTGCCCGCGGCCTCCAGCCACTCGATGGAGTCGGCCCAAACCGCGTCGGTGAACGGCGTCCGCTTGCCGCAGACCACCTCGCAAAGATGCACGCGGTCGAATTTCGAATTTTCCGCGATGCCCTTGTAAAAGGCGCGGAGCCGGTCCGCGTCCCAGTTGAAGAGCACCGGCCCGAGCGTCAGTCCGATCTTGCTCACGCTCACCTCCACGATTTCTTGTAGGCGCCGGATGTTTGCCGCCCGCCTTCGACAAGCGCCTGTAGCGCGCGCTCGGCCTCAAGCGGCGGCTTGCCGGCCTCAACCGCGTCCACGACGCGCCGGAACATCCGGACCACCTCGGCGACATAGCCCTTGCCGCGCTGCCGGCCTTCGATCTTGAGCGCGGTGACGCCGGCCGCTTTCAGGCTCGCGATCAGCCCCGCCGCGTTTAGGCTCGTCGGGTCCTCGAACAAGTAGGAGGTCTTGCCGCCGGCCACGAAGCGGCCCTTGCACAGCGTCGGATAGCCGGCCTGCTCGCTGGGCTGGAAGCGGTTGATGGTGAAGCCTCCGAGCGTGGCCGCCGTGCCGCGCCGGTCTTCCGTATAGGCCACGGCCTCGGGCGGCGAGCAGACGCCCGCCATGTTCGGCGAACGCCCGGTCGCGTAGGAGGAGAGCGCGCAGCGGCCCTCGGCCATCGGGCACAGGCCGCCGAAAACGAACACCTCGGTCTCGATGCCGATGGCCTTGTTCAGCGCCGCGATCTCCTCCACGGAGAGCACGCGCGGCAGAACCACGCGCTTTACACCGAAGGCGTCCGCGTAGAAGCCGATTGCCTCGGGCGTCGCCGCGGCGGCCTGCACCGAGAGATGGATGCGCAGGTTTGGATGCTTGGTGGCGCAATAATCGAGCACCGCGATGTCGGCCAGGATCACCGCGTCGGCCTTGGCCTCCTCCGCGTTTTGAAGCGCCTGCGCCCAAGGCTCGAACGCGCCCGCGCGCGCGAAGGTGTTGATCGCCACCAGCACCCTCGCGCCGTGCCCATGCGCAAAGCGCACGCCCTCGCGCAGTTCCTGGGCGGAGAAATTCAGGCCGGGGAAGTTGCGCGCGTTGGTCTCGTCGCGGAAGCCGCAATAGACCGCGTGCGCGCCTGCCTCGACGCCTGCGCGAAGCGCCGCCGGCGTCCCCGCCGGGCATACAAGTTCAATACTCATGGGAAGACCCTGAAGGGGTGCCGGCCAGCCGCCGGGCGAACGAAACCGCGTTCAACACAATCCTGTCGGTGACGGAGCCGATGCTGCCGCCGGCGCCGATGAAGTCCGATGGCTTGAGTTCCGCGTCCTCGATGGCGTTACGAAGTGCCAGCAGTGCATCCACCTTGCCGCTGACGCTGATGCCACGGCTGAAGAACAGCGCGTCGCCGTCGAACGTGCCGTCGAGCAGGCCCAGGAGCGAAAGCAGCGGCCCGCGCACCACCACCTCGCCCCGCGCGGTGTCCTTCTTCCCAACCATTTTCACATCCGTGTTCGCGCCATCGGGCACGATCACGAAGGCATAGTTGAGGTCGGTCGGGTCGATGAAAAACGGCGTCTGGCCATGCTCGCCAAGCCGCTCGAACAGATTGGGCTTGCGCCGCGCCAGGTCGCGCAAGGAGCGCGTCAGGAAGAAGCCAAGCGGCAACACGCCCGACGGGAGAGCCAGGAGCCGCATGAGGTAAGGCAGCTCGCCTTTGAAACTTTCGGCCATTTCAAGTCCAGGTCAGAAATGCGTTCGGACAAGCCCGGCCGCTTCCCGCACGGAAACGCGCCAGTACCCCCCGGCGACACATATCATACAGGCGGCGCCGGTCAAAGCTAAGCGGAGTTTCGCGGTCCCGGCAGCGAATGGGCGGCATCGCGCAGGCCGGCGGGCCAAGCGCACCATTCTCCCGCCTTGGGTCGCGGTCCTGGCGGTTTTCTCGTGACGCCGTGTGCGCCAAGCCCGCTTTCGGATCCCCAAGGGGTCCATAGAGAAGGATCGGCCACACGGGGAGGCGGAGTATAAGCAATCAAGAGCCAGGTAGGTTGCGAGAGCTATCGTCTACGTAATTCTTTGATTTCTCGAATCGCAAGTTCTTCCGACGTCTCATTAATTTGAAAATCTGTCATTTGAAATCTACTATTAATATCTATTTCGCGAATACAATAGTAGTGCGGGGTATTGGCTCCCCCCACAAAAAGATGGTTCCGCGCGATAGGTATAGACAAAAGACTGCTTCGAAATGTAATTGCGTGATCTCCCGTTGGAATTTGCGTCATAATGTAATCGCCACTTGCCATGGCGCCGACTTTCTTATCATCGATAACGATCTCAACGTCCGACTTTAAGTTGTCAAGCCATCCTGGATCAAGCAAATCCCTTGGCCAATATAGGTAAATCTGTGCGGCGCCGGCGGCGTTTTGACGAAAAGTACCGGATAGTTCTTTTTTAGCCGTAGCCGCCCTAACTTGAGTGCTACTTGAATTCGGAGATGCGAGTGCCGACGATAAGGAAATCAAACTCAAGACTGCGATTAATCGAATAAACACAATCGTGCCCCTGCCAACGCTGGTCTTAGTCCACACATACAAAGAAAACTGTGTCTACAATGTGTCTTGTGCACTCATAAAGCTGCTCTACAACAAGGGCTTGCGCGAGCTTGGTTTGTAATGAGCGTGTTGCACGCCAGTTATTGGTCCCCTTCACCGTCTGAAAATCGATCCAGGGTAGCCCGCAAAAAGATTAAAAGCGGGCATGTCGATCTAACAAAATTACTGAGGCTGCTTGGTCTGCAATCGGCCTATAGCGCGGGTTCAAGCCAGAACTCACAACAGCCATCCGGCGTGCAGCAGCGAACTGAGCGGAGCGCCGTATCGGGGATCGCAAGGAACGTCTGCGTTCGTAGCGGTCCCGGTTAAAGCGCGCGGCTATTCAGGGACGGCGGCCGGAACCCATGCGAGCGGACTTGGCATTACGCTTCCGCGCCGTCATCTTAAGAAACAGTAAATTCTGTGTAAGCGCCTATCATGGATAATGATGGTATGGTTAGAGCACGCGCCGCCCTCGGTTTTCACTGCATTTACACGCGTCTTTTGCTGCTATTTGTTTGATTTTTACTGCTCAAAAAGCCCTTTAAATATAATCGAATATTTTGTGTTAACGAATGCCGGGGCTAGGCACCGCACTTCCGTATTACCACTTCCGCGCGTTTTCTGTGGTATTTCAATAGTGTGCGCGCTTAACGTTTAATCAAAATATTCGTGGTACATTACTTCAAAATCGAACGGTGCCGCTCTGGCCTTGCGCAAGCCGCCCGCCGCACCAGTCTGGAGAGTTAACACGGTCTTAAATCGAAACAGCTCGGAAGCGGCCGGGTGGCGGGTGCCGGGCCTTTCCGCTTGGCGAAGGATGAACGAAAGGGTCAACCAGCTTCCCGGACGCACGGGGAGCTGCTTGGCATCCAACCATTTGTTGTGTGCCTTCTGCGTGGTATAATCCCGCTAGTTAGAGGCGAAACGATCATGACTGCAATCGATCCAATTATAGCGAAATTCCGCACGGCCCTGGAGAAGGTGTACGGGCCGCGCCTTGAGCGGGTTGTGCTGTTTGGATCGCGCGCCCGGGGCGATGCCCGGGCAGACTCCGACTACGACATTGCGATATTCCTGCATGACCTCGCGGATCGCGACGCCGAGGTAGACCGCCTTGCGGAGTTGCAGGACCGGATCATGGCGGACACGGACCCCTTCGTCGATGCGATTCCATTTCCAGCCGGCGCCTGGGCCAAACGCACCACGTTCATGCACGAGTTGCGGCGCGAAGGCGTCGATCTATGACGCCCGAAGCAAAAGCTCATCTCGATCGCGCTGACGTCTTTCTAATTAGAGCCCGCATCGATGTCGCGGCTGCCGCACAGGAACCGTTGATGGCAGAGGATGCCGCGCGGAACGCTTACTATGCTGCATTCCACGCCGCCAAGGCACTGATTTTCGAGCGCACCGGCCAAACGCACAAGAGTCACGGCGGCGTCCACAAGCTCTTCATACAGCTTGTTAGAACGGAGCCCGGTATAGCCCCCGGTTTGCGCACCTTCCTTACCAGAGCTTACGACTTCAAGCGGATTGCAGATTACGATGTCGATATTGGCAGCCCAATTAGCCCGCGCAGAGCCGCTGAGGCCGTAATGGAAGCCGAGGACCTCGTGGCGGCAACCAGGGCACTCATTCCGTAATCCAGGATGTCTGCCGCCGGTATTGGCTGCGGCGTATCAATCGCCCTCGCAGGCCATACCCGGCGCGCCCTGCCAGCGCGTCATCGCCTCGCCCGGCTCCAGCCCGAGCCACGCCACCACCCGCGCGGCGATTTCGCGCACGATATCCTCGACGGATTGCGGCTTGGTATAAAAGGGCGGCACCGGCGGTGCCACGATAGCGCCCATGCGGGCGAGCGCCAGCATGGCTTTGAGGTGGCCCTCGTGTAGCGGCGCCTCGCGCGGGACCAGCACCAGCCGCCGGCGCTCCTTCAACATCACGTCGGCCGCGCGCGTGAGCAGATTGTCGCCGAAGCCGTGGGCAATCGCGGCCAGCGAGCGCATCGAGCACGGCACCACGGCCATCGCATCCGCGCCGAAGGAGCCGCTGGCGAGCGGCGCGCCAAGCTCCCGCGCATCGTAGGCGAAGGAGGCGGCCCCGCGCATCGCGGCCGCGGCGTTGGGGCCAAGCTCGTGCGCAATGGCGATGTGCGCGCCGCCGGTCATGACCAGGTGGGTTTCCGCACCGGCCGCGCGGAGCTGGCGCAAGGTTTCGGCCGCAAGTGCCGCGCCCGATGCCCCTGTGACGCCGATGACGATCTTCATGATTGGCCCTCCAAGCTGGGGGCCAAGCCTTATCACAAGACTGGCGCGGAGGCTCGCGGCTTTGCGGCCGCTACACCGCGCAACATGGCTGCTTTAGCCGCCGGGGCGTTTGCAAAGGCCCGATTTCAAGGACCAGCCATCTCCGATGCGGGCGATCCCGGTGACGCTGTTATAAATGCGCTGATCCGGGTCCGCCGTGCTGTAAAAGGAAACGAAGCAAATATGGGCCGTATCCTGGCCTTTCATGCACTTGGTCTCGATGACCCTTAAATCCTTGTCGTGCGCCGGATTGCCCGACTTGATCTCGAAATCGTAGGTGGCCTGAATAACGCCGGCGTCCGGCTGCGCTTTCCGGTCCGCGAGCATCTTGGCGGCGAGAATTGGGTCCACCGCGGCGCCAGCGCTGTTCTTCTGCAGGACAAGGCCGGCGCCGGCGCCAAGAGCGCAGGCCAGCAGGGAGATTATCGCAAGCTTCCACCGGCTCATGTGCGTTTCTGGGGGCGAGCCCTGAACCGAGCGAATCTCCCCTCACCCTGCCCCTCTCCCCGCAAGCTCGCCTTGGCGAGCTTGCCTCGTAAAGTGTCCGCATCCGCAAGCGGATGCGGATGGAGAGGGGACGCCCTAACAGCGGGCACAGCCGGACTCCCTCTCCCATGGGGAGAGGGCAGGGGTGAGGGGCGGAACGCTTCGAGCATGCTGTAACCTCGCATCCAGCAAGAACCTATGGATTTGTCGCAACGCGGATCTTGTTCATCATGCCGGCGTCCTCGTGAGAGAGGATGTGGCAGTGGTAGACGAAATCGCCGGCGAACTTGAACGGCATTTCGAGCTGGATCGGCGTCACGAGGCATTTGCCATCGTGAACCTGGGCGACGGTGCAGCCGCCCTGGGCCAGATTGGCGGCCGTGTTGGCGCCGGGCGCGGCGGGCAGTGCCACGTTATCCATCGAGGTCGTCTGGAACTGGCCGAACTCTTCCCTGTCCGTCAGGGCGCTTGTGTAGTACGGCGAGCGCGAACTCCGCACCCCGATGTCCACGACGCGGAACTTGCTCTGGTGCATATGGAAGTTGTGCGCTTCGGGCGAAAGGTTCACGACCTCCCACACCTCGGCAACAGGCCGGTTGTCCTGGCCGAGTTGCACGCACAGGGGCTCGGTGGTATCGAGGTCGAACGATTGGACATTGTGCAGCGTTCCCGGAACCGGGGCGCTCGTGTCGGTTTTGGGATTGTACTGCATGATTTCCCAGCCAAGCCCCAGGCCCTTCGGGTCGGTGGCGCCGTCCGGCTTCACGGGCGCGCCGTAGTAAATCCGGCGGTACTGATCGCGGCCCAGGGCAGCGCAAAGGTTCTTGCCGCTCGCATCCGTGAACGCCGGCACCCGGTATTGCGGCGTGAGCGGTGTGCTCAGCGCGCCGTTCGGGCCGTAGAGCCGCTTCGACCTCACCTGAATGTGCGGCCGGGTCGTGTAAGGCTGATTGAAGGTCACATCGGCGAGGTTGATGGCGGGCCAGGGATCGCCGTAATCGCCGTATCCGCTGGTCCAGGCCGAGGTTTTGAGCGTGGCGCCCGTGCCGATTGCCGGCCCCACCTTGCCATCGGCGCCGCGATGCGTCACCCAGATTTCGACGCGCGCGCTCGACATCATGGTTATGCTGTCCGCGCAAACGAGCTTCCGCGAAAATCCCGAGCCCTTGGCGCAGTTCACCAGATGGAACTTGGACGCGCCCAGGCGAAGCACGTCGCTGGCGAGCGTTTCCTGGCTGACGGTGTTGATGCTGACGCCATCGACGGAGACGATCTGCACCGGCATCGGCTTGCCCGTCGCCTTGTCCGTCAGGGACAGAGTGTAGGTGGCGTTCGCCGACTGATTGCTGAGATACCAAAGCTCGCCGTGCGGGTTGGACACGTCGATCTTCGGGTAAATCTGGCTGGAGACGGCGAAGAACCACTTGCCCTTGCTCTTGCCGGTCTTGGGGTCCGTGTCGCCGGTGCAGTAGCCGTTGTTGTCGATCAGGCTGCCGCTTTTGGCGCAGAACTGCGTATCGATTTCGGTGAGAAGCTCTCCGCCCGCGCCGGTCTGCGTATCGTTCAGCGCGAGATGGCGGACAGGGATCTTCGGCATCTTGAACAGGCACAGCCAGTCCGCGCAGATCCGGTCCTGATAACCGCCGACCTCGATCATCGAGGAAAGCCCGGCTTGCATCTGGTTCGAAGTGGGGCCGTGCGGATGGGGGTGGAGGATGAAAATGCCCGATGGATGATTGGCCGGCACGTCGAACTCGTAGTCGATGACATCCGGCAAAACATCGGCGTGCTGGTGCGGCCCCTGCGACGGAAGAATGGGCACCGTGACGTTGCCAGGTGCTGCCGGCAGCGGGTTCACATTATTAAAATAGAGGCCGTTGTTCGAGGCCACGTTGGCGCTGGGGAAGGCGAGAACGTAAATGGTGTCGCCATAGGTGTTGCGCCTCGCGGTTGGCGTCCGCGGCTCGACCAGCAAACCGTGTGCGTGCAGGTTGGTCGGGTTGTAATAGAGAAGGTTGTTCGAGGCGAAGTTCGCGAAATCGGTCTCGATGGGAAGCTTGTTGACGAAACGGATCTTGAGCAGATCGCCGGGCTTGAGATTGAGGATGGGGCCGGTGTTTTTGGCGACTGTGCCCGGCACGCCGTCGCAGGACTGAACGTTCCAGGCGGCCGATCCGGGGTCTTTCTCGCAGGTCTCGTAAACCCAGGCGGTTGTCTTGACCTGATCCGCGACATAGGGGTTCGGAACCGCCTTGGCGACGATCGTCAGATTGAGCTTGCCATGCGCCGATGAAAACGCGGGCGGCTCCTCGAACTCTGTGTGATAACGCTGCCCCGCCACCGCTGGCATGGTGGAGGCGCCGAGCAGGACCGGCAGGCAAAGCGCCGCCGCGATGCAATGGATACGCCGGGTGGTGACCATTTCCCTGTCCTTCAACAATTACGCTGCATGCCGGGCGGCGGCTAGCACTTGCCGCGGCTGGGTTTTCTTGCAGCCCGGAATGCGGATTTCAACCAGATCCGCTTCTTAATCAGCCGATTGCGGCATTATTCGAGTTTTTTGAAATTAGAAAGATGGCGCGCCGGAGCCTGCGAATGCCACACTTCCGCCGCCCCCGCCATTGCCCGGCGCCAGCCCGTTCTGTTGATATCCGCCCACGCGCCCCATTCTGCGGTTGCGACTCGATTGCAGATCCCGCTAAGCGTGCATCGACGGAGCGAAGTTCGGTTCGGTCAGTACCGCACAAGGTGGATATCCAATGGGCCTAAGCTTGGTATTTAACGAGGCTCCAGCGCCTCTCGGCAAGTTTCTCGAATCCTACCGCTCACGCGGCTTCCAGCAAATCGAGGGCTGGTGCGCCGACGAGATGTTTAAAGTCTGCCCTTTCGTCGATGAAATACAGCGAAGCAAAGGGGTAAGCGGCGGCGCCTGCGAGATCGGCATCAACCAGGGGAAGTTCTTTATATTGCTGAACGGGCTCGTGGATGAAAACGAGACGTCTTATGCAATCGACCTGTTTGAGAATCAGGAGTTCAACATCGATAATTGCGGTGGCGGCCCAAGGGATACATTTGAAAAGCACCTCGCCAAGTTCGACCGGCACGGGGGCAGCAACGTCAAAATCGTAACCGCCGATTCGACGGATGCGGCGCTCCGCTCATGTATCAGCGGCGGAAAGATAAGGCTTCTCTCCGTGGACGGCGGGCACACAGCCGAGCATATCGTCAACGATCTTTCGCTCGCCAATCGCTTCATCGTCAGTGGCGGCGCCGTTATGGTCAACGATGTGATGCATTACCATTGGATTGGGGTCATCGAGGGAATATTCAAGTTCCTGATGCAGTCTCCCGCGCTTGTGCCATTTGCGATTGGCTTCAACAGGCTGTTCATGTGCAAGCTCAGCTGGTATCCCATCTACTTCAACGCCTTCAACTCGTCGCCGATGAGAAAGAACACCGTGCCGATGCTCGGGCGCCAAATCGTGGTGCTGTAGCAGAGGCGGCCATTAGCGCGGGGCCGGAGCGTACGGCGCGGCTGGATGTTCGCGGTGCAATGCCCGGCCTGCTCGCGAAACGGTTGTGCGCTGGCCGTTGAACCCGGCTCTCCTCCGCGCAGGGTTGCCGGGCAGATTTCCACGGCTTGCGCTTTGCCATTGTCATTTGCGCCGGCTTGCGTCAAATTCGGGCGGAACCAACAGCGCATCCGGGGCACCATGTCCGCACGCATCTACAAGCCGGCGAAAACCGCAATGCAATCCGGCCTAGCCAAGACCGAGAACTGGCTTCTCGACTACGAGCCTGCATCCGCGCGCGAGACCGAGCCGCTGATGGGCTGGACCGGCTCAAGCGATATGCTCTCGCAGGTGAAGCTCTGGTTCGCGACCAAGGAGGAGGCCATCGCGTACGCGGAGAAGAACGGCATCCCCTACCGCGTGTTCGAGCCGCATCCCCGCGCCATGTCGAAGAAGTCGTACTCGGATAACTTCAAGTTCGGCCGCATCGGAACCTGGACGCATTAGCGCGCCGGTTGCGCCGCCTTCTGGCAACCGAAGTCAACGATCGCTAAACGTTCGCCGGCGGGAGCCGTGCTGGATAGCGACAACGGCGATTTCGTCTTCCTCTACAGTGTAGTAGATGAGGTATTTGTATTTGCGCACCGCGAGTTTGCGGACGCCTCCAGCATCCTGAAGCCGGCCAGCGCGGGGGAACTGAACGATGGTGTTGAGCCCGTCCAGGATTGCCGCACGGACATTGGCGAGACCTTGCGGGCTTCGCGGTTTCAGATAATCGGCGATAGCCTCAAGATCGGCGATGGCGCGCGCGGCATAGCGAAGTTTCACTTGGCGTCGAAGCGGCGGAAGGCGGCTTCAACTTGTTCCTGTGTCGCGAATTCGCCGCGCTTGGCCTGGGCAAGCCCTTCGAGCACGGCAGGAAGGTGTGCGGGATCGATGGGCTCGGGTTCCTCGCCGCTGCCCGCAAGCGCCAGCATCGCGCGGGCGATGTTGTCCTGTGCGGCTGGGTCGAGGCGGCGGACGGTGTCGAAAGCGTGTTGCAACAGCTCGGTCATGGAGCCGATCCTAACACAAGCGAATTGAAAACGCGATAATGCGCGGGCGCTAGAAAAATGCAGACCCCGCCCATTCGCGGCACGAACGAATCCGCGCTCTTGGATCATGGACGAATGGACGGAGCCTCTTATGCACAACCAGCGATAGGGGCGCGCTGGGCCGTGTCAACCGGCTCGCGCGCGGGTGGCGTGGGGTACATGCCTTCGGCGGAGCCGGCCGTTGCGATGCTATGCTGGCGCCTACGCGCCGCCGCCAGGACAGGCGGATTCGCGTGGGCGAAAGGCCTTCCGGCGAACTTTGGCCTAACTTTATACATATCGGGTTGAGCCTGTTCGCCGGTATTGCCCTTTGCGAAACGGATTGAGGCCAGCCATGCCGCTGCGCGTATTGAGATCGTTTCTGCTGCCAATTTTCTTCTCGGCCGTTCTGGCGCTGCCGTCCGCATTCGCCCAATCCCCCAGCGACGCCGAGCTGAAAGCTCTGAACAACCGTGTCACCGAGTTCTATCGGGCGGGCAAATATGGCGACGCCATGCCCTTGGCGGAGCAATATGCGGCAGCGGCAAAAGCGCGTTACGGCGAGAACGCCGCTGAATACGCGACCGCCCTCAACAATCTGGCGCAGCTGCTTCAGGACACGAACCGGCTTTCCAAGGCCGAGCCCTTGATGCGCCGCGCGCTCGCCATCGACGAGAAAAGTTTAGGCCCCGATCATCCCAAGGTGGCCACCGCCCTCAACAATCTGGCGGGACTGCTTAAGGCCACGAACCGTCTTG
>PMBZ01000192.1 GCA_003153975.1 Hyphomicrobiales bacterium | reverse complement strand
CGGCGCCCTCCGCGAATCGGTTTGGCACCATTGAATCACAACCGATTCCTATGACTCAAGATGTCTCCGGACAGACACTTAATAATCGGTTCGCCTCCGGTAGAGGCCGATTATGCTTAATGCTGACATGGTAAATGCTCACGCCTCATGTGTTTTTCGCGCGCATTTTCGCGAATCTTTTCGCGCTTTTGCTTGAATTTCGCGTTTCGAAAACGCCGTTAAATATACGGGAATATTTGCGATTAACCAAGTAGAGCCCCCCGTTGCCACGCGCGCCGATAACAGAGTGCGAAACATGTGTTGTATATCAATGGCTTAGAGGCTTAACGTATATTCAATACACTTCTGCTAAATTACTTCGAAATCGAAGGACGCACCTCCTGCCTTCTAAAAAGGTCAGCCGGGGCCACCAGGAGAGTTAATTTAGTGTTGATTTGGCGCCCATCATTCCCGGACGGCGCTGGACGCATGTCCGCGGAACCCCGTCGCCAGCACGTAAAGCTCGGGCGATTCCGCGCGGCTGGCCTTGGGCTTGATGTGGCGCACGGTGGAAAAATCGCGCTTGAGCACTTCCAGAAGGCTCCTCTCGCTACCGCCCTGGAAGACCTTGGCGAGGAAGGCGCCGCCTGGGGCCAGCACCTTCAGCGCGAAATCGAGCGCCTCCTCCGCAAGCCCCATGATGCGGATGTGGTCGGTTGCGCGGTGGCCGGTGGTGGGCGCGGCCATGTCGGAGAGGACCGCGTCCGCCCGGCGTCCGCCGAGCGCTTCGAGCAGGCGGGCCTCCGCCTCGGGCTCGCTGAAATCCTGCTGGAACGTGATCGCGCCGGGGATCGGATCGAAGGGAAGGATGTCGAGGGCGACCACGGCGCCGCGGCCATCCTCGGCCTTGACGCGCTTGACCGCGACCTGGCTCCAGCCGCCGGGCGCAGCCCCCAGGTCCACGACCACGCCGCCGGGCTTCAGGATGCCGTACTTGTCCGCGATCTCCTCAAGCTTGTAGGCCGCGCGGCTGCGGTAGCCCTCGCGCTTGGCCGCCGCGACATAGGGGTCGTTGAGCTGGCGTTCGAGCCACAGCTTGGACGATTGCGTGCGCCCCCGCGTCTTCTTGAGCTTGATCTTGAAGCCCTGTGCCCGGTTTGGCTCGCTATTGTTCATGGCTATCGTGGGGTTGGGGTTGTTGGTTTGGGAAGTCCCCCCTCATCCTGTCCTTTTCCCCGAGGGGAGAAGGGACCTCTGAACTCCCAGCAGCGGAAGTTCTGGCGTCCTCTCTCCCATTCGCATCCGCTTGCGGATGCGGAAACTTGGGAATGCAAGCTCGCCTCGGCGAGCTTGCGCGGAGAGAGACAGAGTGAGTGGGGCTTTCGCAATCGTTATATAGGGTGCCGGAGCAACCGCTTAACATTTCCGCTGGGTTTGCGTGCCGTTGCCGTGCCCTCCGCCCGCGCAAGGGTTCCGGCCGGCCGGATGGCGCCCGTCGATCAGGTCTTCGGCGATGAGCGTCGCCAATATGCCCTCCCTGAGGCCCCGGTCGGCGACCCGCAGGGACTTGACGGGCCACACCCTCAGCATCGCCTCCATGATGGCGCAGCCCGCCAGGATGAGGTCGGCCCGCTCCTTGCCGATGCAAGGCTGGGCGGCGCGCTGCTGGTAGTTCATTGCGGCGATGCGCCCCGACACCTCGCGGATGCTTTGAGTGGAAAGCCAGCAGCCGTCGACCTTGGCGCGATGATACTCCGAAAGGCCCAGATAGACGCCGGCGATGGTGGTGACGGTGCCCGAGGTGCCCAGCAGATGCGCGCCGCTCGCCCGCATCCTGGCGGAGATGTTGTTGCGGCCGTCGAACGGCTTCAGCGCGGCCTGGACGAAGGCAACCATCTCCTCGAACTGGTGGCCTTCCACGGAGGACTTGCCGAAGCGTTCCGCGAGCGTCACGACGCCGAAGGGCAGGGAGGTCCAGGCCTCGATGGCTTCCTGGGCGCGCAGGCGGTCCTCGACAGACAGGCGCCTCGACGGCCGGCCGCGCGCGAGGTTGAGCCAGACGAACTCCGAAGAGCCGCCGCCGATGTCGAAAACCAGGACATAATCGCTTTGCTTGTCGATAAGCGAGGCGCAGCCGGAGACAGCCAGGCGCGCCTCGGTCTCGCGCCCGATGATCTCCAGCGCAAGGCCGGTCTCGCGGTGCACCCGCGCGATGAAATCGGCGCCGTTCTGGGCGATGCGGCAGGCTTCGGTCGCGACCAGCCGCGAGCGCGTCACCCCCCTGCGCGCCATTTTGGCCGAGCAGACCTTCAAGGCATCGATGGTGCGGGACATCGCCTCTTCCGACAGGACGCCGGTGCGGCTCACGCCTTCGCCAAGCTTGATGATCCGCGAGAAGGCGTCGATGACGAAAAAGCCGCGCCGGGAGGGCCTGGCCACCAAGAGGCGGCAATTGTTGGTGCCGAGGTCCAGCGCGCCGTAAATCGCGGCGGCGGCGTTGAAGCCGGTTTCAGGCCTTTGCAAGAGTACGGCGGGCTTCGCGGGAGCTTGTGCCGTGACCGGGGTCAGGATCGGTGCGAGCGGAGCGGCCGGTGCCTGCGCCAAAAGCGGCGTCTCCCCCGCGGCACGGTCATCGAGGGAGGCGAAAAGGGGGGCGATGTCTACCGCAGCCATGCCCGTCTCTCCGTTGCTCACGCTACCCCTCCGTATCGATTACCCTTGCGGGAGTCTACCCGCCCGGCCGGAAAGAGTAACAGTTTTTTCACGTTGCGCAAATCTGTTCAAAAGTTCGCGATTAACGGTGCACGCATGGGCTGTGGCGGGCTGCACCATGCCTGCAATCCGTCAGTTCACGATGTCGCGGCCGCGCGTCTCCCGGATGAACAGCATGCCCAGGACAAAGGTCATGGCCGACACTATAACCGGATACATCAGGCCGGCATAGATATTGCCGGTTGCGGCCACGATAGCGAAGGCGGTCACGGGCAGGAAGCCGCCGAACCAGCCATTGCCGACGTGATAGGGCAGCGACATGGCGGTGTAGCGGATGCGCGTCGGGAACAGCTCGACCAGTATTGCGGCGATGGGGCCGTAGACCATCGTCACATAGAGGACGAGGATGGTAAGCAGGCCAACCACGGTCCAGTTCACGCCGTCGATCCGCGACTTGGAGGGATAGCCGTTCGCATTCAGGGCGCTGGCGAGTTCCTGGTCGAAGCGGGCGGCCTGCGCAGGCGCATCCGGGGTGGCGGCATCGTAGGACTGGATGACCTGGTTTCCGATCTGGATCTGGGCGGAGCCCGCCGGGCCTGTCTGGTTGCCATAGGGCACGCCGGCCTTGACGAGTGCGGCCTTGGCCACATCGCAGGGGGCGGTGAACTTCGACTTGCCGACGGGATCGAATTGCAGCCGGCACTCGGCGGGATTGGCGGTAACGGTGACCGGCGTCCGCCCGATGGCGGCGGCCAGCTCCGGGTTCGCCGAGCGCGTCAGAAGCTCGAAAATGCCAGGGTAGGCATATTGCCCGGCACCCGGAATGTAATTCAATATGCCCGCGGGGTAGTAGGTTGCCACCGCCAGGAGGCAGCCCAGCATGATGATGGGTTTGCGCCCGATCTTGTCCGAGAGCCAGCCGAACACGATGAAGAAGGGTGTTCCGATCACAAGCGACAGCGCGATCATGATCTGTGCCCAATAGGGATCGACCTTGAGCGTCTGCGTGAGGAAGAACAGGGCGTAGAACTGGCCCGTGTACCAGACCACCGCCTGGCCCGCCGTGAGCCCCAGCAGCGCCAAAAGCACGATGCGCCCGTACTTCCAGTTGGTGAACGCCTCGGCGAGCGGAGCCTTCGAGGCGCGGCCCTCTTCCTTCATCAGCCGGAACAGAGGCGATTCGTTGAGGGTCAGCCGGATCCACACCGAGATTGCCAGCAGAACGATGGACAGCAGGAAGGGCACGCGCCACATGCCGTATTCGGCATTGAAGGACGCGGCTTTCGCTTCAGGGGTCGCACCCGGCGCGAGCTGCCTGCACAACAGGATGACGATCAGTGAAAGGAACAGGCCAAGCGTTGCGGTGATTTGAATCCAGCTCGTGCGGTAGCCGCGCCGGTCAGGCTCGGCATGCTCGCCCACATAGATGGCCGCCCCGCCGTACTCTCCGCCAAGGGCCAGGCCTTGCAGCAGCCTGAGCGCGATCAAAATGACGGGGGCCGCCATGCCGATGGTTTCGTAGGTGGGAAGTATGCCCACCAGGAAGGTGGACAGGCCCATGAGCACGATGGTGATCAGGAAGGTGTATTTGCGTCCCACCAGATCGCCAAGGCGGCCGAAGAAGATGGCGCCGAACGGCCGGACAAAGAAGCCCGCCGCAAAGGCGAGGAGCGCGAAGATGAACTGGCCGGATTGCGTGAGCCCGGAGAAGAAGTGGGAGCCGATGACAGCGGCGAGCGAGCCGTAGAGGTAGAAGTNNTACCACTCGAAGACGGTGCCGAGCGAGGATGCCACCACGACTTTGCGCTGCTCGGCCTCGCTTATTTCGATAGAGGGATTGAAGGGCCTATCCGCTATGATTGCCATCGAATCCTCCTGACCCGTCTGGACGCAGCCCCCCTGGCCGGAACGCAAGCCTTGCCTTTGGTTTCGCTTGCTGAATGTCGGTAGACTTCTAACACAGCCTGAGGGCGCACCGGCTAATAATTCGAGCTAAGACCATCGAGCTACGACCTTCGCATGAAGCAGGTGTGACGCTTCTGCCATAGAAGCGGAAAGGCCGGAAGTACAAAAAATCTCGCCCGCTGGCCTGTTTGCAGGTAAGTTCCAATATTATTTCTGGCGAATCGGGTCGAAGCGTGCACGAGGGATTATGAGGAAACAAGAGTACCGGGCGGCGTGCCCAGGCCCGGAGGCAGAGTAGATGGTCCAGCCTTTTCTTGTTTCCCGCGCCGAGACGCGAAGGGTGATTGTGGCGTCATCGGCGGGCACCGTTTTCGAGTGGTACGATTTCTATCTCTATGCCGTGCTTGCGCCCTTCTTCGCGAAGCTTTTCTTCCCCCCTGAGAACGAGACCGCGGCCCTGATTGCCGCTTTCGCCACCTATGCGGCAGGCTTTGTGGTCAGGCCTCTGGGGGCTGTGGTTCTGGGCAGGCTCGGCGACCTGGTGGGACGCAAATATACCTTCCTGATATCCATCGTATTCATGGGCTTCGCGACCTTCACGGTGGGCCTTTTGCCGACCTTCGACCAGCTCGGATGGATCTCGCCTTTGCTGCTTGTTACGCTGAGGCTGATACAGGGCCTTGCCCTGGGTGGCGAATATGGCGGGGCGGCAACCTACGTCGCGGAATACACCGAGGGAACGCGGCGCGGCTATGCAACCGGCTGGATTCAGACAACGGCCACGCTCGGCCTTCTGCTGGCACTCGCCGTCATCGGCGCCTGCCGCATGTTGCTGCCTGCCGGGGAGTTCGAGGTTTGGGGATGGCGTATTCCATTCCTGGCGTCGTTCGTCCTGCTCGTCATCTCCCTCTACATCCGCGTGTCCTTGCGCGAGACGCCCGTATTCCTGACCATGAAGGCGGAGGGCCGCGCATCGAGAATCCCGGTTTGGGAAAGCTTCTTCCGCTGGCCCAATAACAAGTACGTTCTCCTGGCCCTCCTGGGAGCCACCGCCGGCCAGGGCGTCGTCTGGTACACGGGGCAATTCTATACGCTGTTCTTCCTGACCATCACGCAGCACCTGGATTATTCGCTTGCCTACATGCTGGTGGGGGCGGCGCTGTTGGCGGGAATGCCCTTTTTCGTTTTCTTCGGCTGGCTGTCCGATAGGGTGGGCCGGCTGAAGATCATTCTTGCCGGATGCCTGTTGGCGGCGGCGACTTACATTCCGCTGTTTCATGTCCTCTCGCTGTCCGTCAATCCGGAGCTGGCGGCATTCCAGGCGAACAATCCCATCTGGGTGCGCGTCGACGAGCGGACCTGCAATTTCCATGTCTTCGTCGGCCCGTGGTCCAAATTCAGCCCTTGCGACCACGTCACGGATTATCTGACGAAGCTCGGCATGTCCTTCACCAAGGTGAATGCGCCTGGCTTCGATACGGCGGACGTGACCATCGGCGCGCAAACGGCCGAGGTTGGAAGCAGCGGCAAGGCGGGGATCGAGCGAACCCTGCGCAATGCGCTATTCGGCGCGGGCTATCCTGGGTTGAATTTCAAATATGTGGACGGCGAACCGATGGCGGATGGGCAGGGGGCGCCAATCCTTGAGTTCCGGACCGCGAACCCGGCGCACATCAATTATCCGGTGGCATTCCTGGCCCTGTTCGTGCTGATGCTCTATGCCACCATGGTCTACGGGCCGATGGCCGCGTTCCTGGTCGAGCTGTTCCCGCCGCAGGTGCGCTATACGTCGCTCTCGTTCCCCTATCACATCGGCAATGGGATCTTCGGCGGAATGCTGCCGCTGCTCGCCACCGCCATCGTCGCCGCAACGGGGAATATCTATGCGGGGCTTTGGTATCCCATTGGCGTCGCGGGGGCTACCTTCGTGATCGGTGCGCTCTTCCTGCGGAGGCGGCGGCAGGAAACGGTTTAAGTCCGGGCCGGTCTTTACCCGTCATCGCGAGGCCGCCCTGGCGGCCGTGGCGATCCCGATATGGGCACAACGCTTTTTGCTTCTGGGTTGCTTCGGGCCTGAAGCCCCACGCGAAGACGGGAACGGGTGTCCGGTGCTATAGGTGGATCGGATAGCCAAGCGCCTTGTTCGCGCATTCCATGAGCCCCTCGCCCTGAGTGGGGTGGGCGTGGATGGTTCCGGCGATGTCTTCAAGCCGGGCGCCCATTTCGAGGGCCAGGCCGAAAGCCGCCGACAGCTCTGAAATCCCAGCGCCAACGCCCTGAATCCCGAGCACGAGGTGATTGTCCGCGCGGGCCACGATGCGGATGAAGCCAGCCTCGTTCTCAAGCGTCATGGCGCGGCCGTTGGCCCGGAAAGGAAATGCGGCGGTTTTGATCTGGATGCCGGCAGCCTTGGCCTCCTCGGGAGATAGCCCAGCCGCCACGATCTCGGGATCGGTGAAGCAGATGGCGGGGATGCAAACCTTGTCCCAGCTCCGCTTTTTGCCCGCAACGATGCCTGCCACCATCTCGCCTTGCGCAAAAGCCCGGTGCGCCAGCATGGGCTCGCCGGTCACGTCTCCGACGGCATAGACGCCGCGCATGGATGTCCGGCATTCGCTGTCGATGCGGATGAAGGGGCCGTCCATGTCGAGGTCGATGGCTTCGAGCCCCCAGCCTTCCGTTGCGGGCCGCCTGCCGGTGGCAACCAATATTTTGTCCGCGGCAAGCGTTACGGTCTCGCCGCTGGAGGTTCCAGCTTGCAGCTCGCGGCCATTCGCGGAAAGCCTTTTCACTTTCGCGCCGGTCAGTACCGTAATCCCGATCTCCTGCAGGCGCTTCGCAACCGGCTGCGTCAGCTCGGCATCGTGTAGCGGCAGGATGTGGGATTGCGCCTCGACGACGTGCACAGCCGAGCCGAGCTTGGCGAAGGCGGTTCCAAGCTCAAGCCCGATATAGCCCGCCCCCACCACCACGAGCTTTTCAGGCAGGGATTTGAGCGCCAGGGCCTCGCTGGATGAGATCACCGTGCCCCCGAAGGGCAGGTTGGGCAGGGTGGCGGGCACCGAGCCGGTGGCGATGACCACGTGTTCCGCGCGGATGATTTGCAACCCAGTTTCGGTCTCGGCCTCGACCGTCTTGCCGTCCGCGAACCGCGCCCAGCCCTCGACGGTCTTGACCCCCGCTTTCTTCAGCAGGCCGGAAACGCCGGTGTTGAGGCGGCCAACGATGCGGTCCTTCCAGAGCATGGTCTTGGCGAGGTCGAGCTTGGGCGCGCCTGCCGTGATGCCGAGCGGGCTCGTGCCGGACGCCAGCCGCGCCGCCTTTTCGAACTCTCCCGCGGCGTGGATCAAGGCCTTGGACGGTATGCAGCCTTCGTTGAGGCAGGTACCGCCGGGCTTCTTCGCCTCGACGATGACGGTATCGATGCCCAGCTGTCCCGCCCGGATGGCGCACACATAGCCGCCGGGGCCGGCGCCGATCACCAAGAGCTTGCAGGACATGTCCTTCATGGTGCTACCCGTCCATAAAAATCAGTGCCGGCGTTTCGAGAAGCGCCTTGATGCGCTGCACGAACACGGCAGCCTCCCAGCCGTCGATCACGCGGTGGTCGAAGCTCGAAGACAGGTTCATCATCCTGCGGGGAATGAAGGCGCGGCCGTCCCAGAGCGGGCGCACGGCGATCTTGTTCACGCCCACGATGGCGACCTCGGGATAATTGATGATGGGCGTGCTGACGATGCCGCCCATCGGTCCGAGCGAGGTGATCGTAATCGTGGAGCCGGTCAGCTCGTCGCGCGAGGCGGTGCCGGCCCTGGCAGCCCCCGAAAGCCGGGCCACCTCGGCCGCGCAGGCCCAGAGGTCGAGGGCCTCGGCGTGCGGGACAACGGGCACCATGAGGCCGGCGGGCGTTTGCACGGCGATCCCGATGTGCACGCCGGCGGACTGGCGGAGGATACCCGCCGCATCGTCGAATTGCGCGTTGAGATGGGGCTGCTCCGCGATGGCGCGCACCATGGCCCGCATCAGAAAGGGCAGGAGCGTGAGCTTCGGACGGTCCGGTCGCCTTTGCCGGTTGAGCGTGGTCCGCAGCTCCTCAAGGGTTGTGACGTCGGTTTCCTCGACGTAGGTGATATGGGGGATGTGCTCGTTGGCGACCGCCATCTTGGCCGCGATCTTGCGGCGCAAGCCTGCCAGCTTGATCTCTTCGACTGCCGTCTGTACGCGAAGCGCTGGGGCTCTTGCTGTTCCGGGGCCACGGGCGGCAAAGGCGTCCAAGTCCTCATGCGTAATGCGGCCCACAGGCCCGCTCCCGAGAACCTGCCGCAGGTCGATGCCCGTCTCCCGCGCTCTGAGCCTGACTGCGGGCGAGGCCAGGGGCTTGCTGCTTTCGCGCGGGAAAGAGCCGGCAGCATCGCGATTGGGGGCACTACGAACAGATTCGGGACGGGCAGACTCCCTCACCCCTTGGGGTGAGGGGGCCTTCGCAAGGTTCGCGTCCGGTGCCAGTCCCCCCTCACCCTGCCCCTCTCCCCGGAGGGGAGAGGGGACGCCAGAATTGGCTGGAGCGGATTTTGCCTCAGTGGCAGCCTTCGCTTTGGCGGATCTAGGCACGCGCTTTGCAACGGGCTCCTGAACGCCTCCGGCGATTTTCAGGCGCACGAGATCGGAGCCGACAGCGATGAGATCGCCAACCTCGCCAGCGAGCCAGACGACCTCGCCCTCGACAGGGGAGGGGATTTCCACGGTGGCCTTATCGGTCATCACCGCCGCAAGCGGCGCATCCTCCCTGACGAGGTCGCCGGCCTTGACATGCCATTCCACGAGTTCCGCCTCGGCGACGCCTTCGCCCACGTCGGGCAACTTCAGCACGAACTCGCCCATCTCAAGCCTCCACCGTTTCGAGGAAGGCACGGCCGGCACGCGCGGGGCCGGGGAAATAGTCCCATTCCTGCGCGTGAGGATAGGGCGTATCCCAGCCCGCCACGCGTTTGATCGGGGCCTCCAAATGATAGAAGCACGTCTCCTGGACGAGCGCGCAAAGCTCGGCGCCGAAACCGGAGGTGAGCGTTGCCTCGTGGACGATCGCGCAGCGGCCGGTCTTGCGGACCGAGGCCTCGATGGTTTCGAGATCGAGCGGCAGCAGGGTGCGCAGGTCGATAATCTCGGCGTCGACGCCGGTTTCGGCTGCGGCGGCGAGTGCAACGTAAACCATCGTGCCATAGGCGAGCACGGTCAGCGCCGCCCCCTCGCGCCGGATGGCGGCCTTGCCAAGCGGCACGGAATAGTAGCCGTCGGGCACCTCGCCAAGCTCGTGCTTGGACCATGGCACGGCGGGCTTGCCGGGGTAACCGTCGAACGGGCCGTTATAGAGGCGCTTGGGCTCCATGAAGATTACCGGATCGGGGTCTTCGATCGCGGCGATGAGCAATCCCTTGGCATCGTAGGGGTTGGACGGCACCACCGTCTTGAGGCCGGAAACATGGGTGAACAATGCTTCGGGGCTTTGGCTGTGGGTCTGCCCGCCCGAGATGCCGCCGCCCGTCGGCATCCTCACGACCAGCGGGCAGGTGAAATCGGCGTTGGAGCGGTAGCGCAGCCGCGCGGCTTCCGAAACGATCTGATCGTAGCCCGGATACACATAGTCGGCGAACTGGATCTCGACGCAAGGGCGCAGGCCGTAGGCCGCCATGCCCACCGCCGCGCCGACGATGCCGGACTCGTTGATCGGCGTATCGAAGCAGCGAGTCTTACCGAATTTGGCTTGCAGGCCTTGCGTGCAGCGGAAGACGCCGCCGAAATAGCCCACATCCTCGCCGAACACGACCACGTTTTCGTCGCGCTCCATCATCACGTCCATGGCGTCGCGGATCGCCTCGACCATCGATTTGCGTGGCATGGCCTAGTACCCCGCTTGCTGGCGCTGCCGGCGCAGGTGCGGCGGCATGACCGCGTACACGCCTTCGAACATGTCGCGGACGGAAGGCTGCCCCCCGGCGTGCAAGGTGCCGTGGCTCTCGGCCTCCTTCTGCGCGGCGAGCACGGTATCGAGGATTTCCGCCTCGGCTTGGGCGTGGCGTGCCTCCGACCATGCGCCCTTCTTGATGAGATGGTTCTTGAGCCGGATGACGGGGTCGCCGAGAGGCCAGGCGTCGGACTCGGTCTTCGGCCGGTAGGCGGCCGGGTCGTCGGCCGTGGAGTGGGCGCCGACGCGGTAGGTGACATATTCGATCAAGGTGGGGCCTAGATTGCGGTGTGCCCGCTCGACCGCCCATTTGGCTACCGCATAGACGGCGAGATAGTCGTTGCCGTCCACCCGCAGTGCTGGGATGCTGAAGCCCAGGCCGCGCGCCGCGAAGGTGCCGGAACCGCCGCGCGCGATGCCCTGGAAGGTCGAAATCGCCCATTGATTGTTCACGATATTGAGGACCACCGGCGCCTTGTAGGTGGACGCGAAGACGAGCGCGGCATGGAAGTCCGACTCGGCCGTGGAGCCGTCGCCGATCCACCCGGCGGCGATCCTGGTATCGTTCTTGATCGCCGAGGCCATCGCCCAGCCGACGGCCTGGATATATTGCGTGGCGAGGTTCCCCGAGATCGAGAAAAAGCCGCTTTTCCGCGACGAATACATAATGGGTAGCTGCCGCCCCTTGAGCGGGTCGCGCTCGTTGGAGTAGATCTGGCACATCATGTCCGTGAGCGGATAGCCGGCGGCGATCAGAAGCCCTGCCTGCCGGTAGGTCGGGAAGTTCATGTCGCCGGGCAGCAGCGTCTTGGAGAAGGCGCAGCTCACGGCCTCCTCCCCCATGTGCTGCACGTAAAAGGAGGTCTTGCCCTGGCGCTGGGCCATGACCATGCGCGCGTCGAAGGCGCGGAGCGTCATCATGTTGCGCAGGCCTTCGAGCAATTCCCCGTCGCCGAGCAGGCCAGCCCACGGCCCCACCGCCTCGCCCTCGCGGTTGAGAACGCGGATGATGGAGAAGGCAAGGCCGCGGATGGATACCGGGTCCGCGTCCACCGGGGGCCGTTCGACCGAGCCTGCATGCGGGATTTTGACGTTCGAAAAATCCGGGATATCGCCAGGCCGGACCGCGGGTTCCGGCACATGGAGCTTCAGGGGAGCATAGTCAGCCATGGTTGCGCCTGCCAGAGGACAATCTTTATGAAAAATGGTCGGGACTTCGCCCGCCGTAAAGGCCTGCTCTGCTGGAGGTTCTTTTCCAGGCGCGTTTGCGGCTGACTTCTCTTGTTAGCGCGCATGGCTTTCCCAACCCTTGCCGGCGGTGCCTCCATGCGGCGCCTAAGAACTATTGGGCAATATCGATGCGCTATAGGCTGCTAAACATCTAATAAATAGCATTGTGCCTTCATGCCCGGTAGTGAAAAGCGCGGCAATCGCGCCGGATTGGCATCGAATGCCGCGAAGCCGGGGTAAACAAATGCCCGCCGTGCCGCAATTTGGGCTAGCAAAGGACTAGGCGGGATGCTTAGCTTGCGGGCTGCAAGAGATTGCAACGATACGATTTGAGGAGGGAAGGGAAATGAAACGCTTTAAGTTCGCTGGAGCATTGGCCGCGTTTGCTTTCGCCGCGGCGATGCCTGTGGCGGCGCTGGCGGCGGCCGAGGACGCCATCGGCACCTGGAAGGACACCGAGACCGGCGGCGTCACGCAGGTTTATACCTGCGGCGCCGGCATTTGCATCAAGGTGGTGACGCCCAGCAAGGACCGCGCGGTGGATTCCAACAACCCCGATCCGAAGCTCAAGGGCCGCTCCATGGCTGGCGCCGTCATCATGTCCGGCGCAGCCAAGGACACCGCGGACCGCTGGAAGGGCGAAGTGTACAATTCCGAGGACGGCAAGACCTACACGGGCTATCTGGAGGTGAAAGGCAAGAACGAGGTAAAGCTTGAGGGCTGCATCCTCGGCGGCCTGGTTTGCAAGTCGCACATCTGGAAGCGCGCGCAATAGCGGCGGCTGCGCGGGGGCGGCCTTCCTATGCCGGCTTCCGCGCCCTCCCCGCGAGGCGGGCGAACCCCGCGCGTCCCATGACGAAAACGAAGCCTATGACGATCTTGGTGGCGGCTCCCGCCGCGAGCGCGAAATTCCGCCCCATCAGGGTGTCCCAGCGCGAGGCCCAGTCTTGCGTTGGATTGGAAAGGAGCGCCGCCAGAGTCTGCACAATTTCAGCCACTCCACCGGCAACGAAATACAGGCCGGCGGTTCCGATCAACACGCTTTCCAGTTTGCGCAGCTCGCCTTCTCCGGCGCTGTCCGGTTCATGTTTGCCAAGCCATGAGGCAATCCATCCGGCCTTGAGAAATAGAAGCAGACCGAAACAGAGGAACAAAAGAACAGGGAGTATAGGAATAATTATCGATACGTAAGTGTACAGAGGCTTCCCATAAAGAAAGAGAGTCAGAAACAAAAGGGCCAGCGTCTGCGACGATTGCATAACGGCAACTAAAGAGTACGCAAAGACGAATATTCCGGCTATTCTGATAGCGACCGCGCTCAACCCTGACCAATTCATATTTTATCACCAGTATAACCGAAAAAAGCCCCGCAATTGCGGGGCTTTGCTATTCCAAATTGTAAAGCCCAGGAGACTACTCCTCGTGCTCCACTTCGCCTTCGAACAGCGCTTCCGCGGCGATGGCAGCCTGCTCGGCGGCGTAGTCCGCGGCGTACTCGTCCTTGACCTTGGTCACGTCCTCGCCCGCAGCCTGCCGCTGGGCTTCTTCCAGCGTACGGGCCACGTTGAGCATGACCTTGATGTCGACCTCCGGGTGGAGGCTGACGCGCACGCCGTGAAGCCCAAGGCTCTTGATCGGCCGGTCGAGCAGAACCTGCACGCGGTCGATGGTGAAGCCGCCGGCCGTCACCGCATCGGACACGTCGCGCGTCGAAACCGAGCCATAAAGCTGGCCGGTATCGCCAGCCTGCCGGATGACCGTGAAGCGCTGGCCATTGAGCTTGACCGCAACGGCCTCAGCCTCCTGCTTGCGCTGGAGATTGTTGGCTTCGAGCTGCGCGCGCTGCGTCTCGAAATGCTGCATGTTGTTTTTGGTGGCACGCATTGCCTTGCCCTGCGGCAGAAGGAAGTTGCGTGCGAAACCGGGGCGCACCTTGACGATGTCGCCCATCTGGCCCAAGCGGCCAATCCGTTCCAGGAGAATAACCTGCATGGGTGCCTCCTATCTCAGCACATAGGGGAGGAGGCCCAAAAAGCGCGCGCGCTTGATGGCCTTGGCGAGTTCGCGCTGCTTCTTAGCGGACACCGCCGTGATGCGTGACGGCACGATCTTGCCGCGCTCGGAGATAAAGCGCTGGAGCAGCCGCACGTCCTTGTAGTCGATGACCGGCGCATTGTCGCCCGTGAAGGGGCAGGTCTTGCGGCGGCGGTAAAAGGGCCGGCGCGCTCCGCCAGCCGAAGCTGCTTGCATGCTCATTCCTCACCTCCCGCTGCCGGTGCTGCCGCCGGTGCTACTGCTGTCTCGGTGCGGGGAGGACGCGCACCGCGTGCGCCGCCGCCTTCACCGTCACGAAATCCGCCGCCAAATCCACCGCCGCCGAAGCCACGGTCGTCGCGGTCGCGGCGCGGCGGCCGGCCACCTCTATCGCCCCTGTCGCCACGGTCGCCCCGATCCGGGCGGCCGTCACGGTCGCCGCGCTCGTCCTGCTTGCGCATCTGGATGGAGGGCTTCTCGTCCAGTTCGTCGACGCGCACGGTCAGGAACCGCAGAATGTCGGTCGAAATCTGCATCTGGCGCTCCATCTCGGCCACGGCGGCGTGAGGGGCGTCGATGTTGAAGAACGAATAATGCGCGCGGCGGTTCTTCTTGATCTTGTAGGCGGTGGACTTGAGACCCCAATATTCGGTCTTGGTGACCTTGCCGCCAAGCTCTTCGATGACGGCCTTGTAGGTGTTCATAAGTCCGGTTACTTGCTGCGCCGTAACATCCTGGCGCGCAAGAAAGGTATGCTCGTAAAGTGGCATATCGGCCTTTCCCATGGTCTAGCGAAATCCGGCGCAGAGCCCCCGTCAAGCCTTGGAAAGGCATGAAGGATCTTAAGCAGAGCAGAGACACGGGAACGAGGGCGCTCGCGCGCCACGGCCTGCCTCCCTTGCGGGAATAGCCAGCCGCTTCCGTTCAGCCTCAAACCGGACGGTGGTGGCACTATATGTAAATCCGCCTCATGCGCAAGGGCTTTCGCCAGGGTTTTTCGCTTCGGCGCAATTATCGGAAAAAGTTCTTTCCGGGAATTTAACGCGCGGGCGTTGCTTTGTAACATATTGATGCCGCACAATAATTTTTGATGTGCCCAAGACGCGGGGGCACGCGGCATGGCGCATTTCATGGTTAATCCGCGAACCGCAAACATATTTAACGGGATTCTTGAAACGTAGAAATCGACCCAAAGCGCGGAAAAATTCGCAGAAATGCGCGTGAAAAACGCATCGGGATTCCGGGTTAACCACGTGCGTGTTAACCATGACGGCGATGCAGGTGGCGTTCGCGGAGTCTTAACGCTTCGCGATGGGCGCGAAGACCCCCTCACCCCAGCCCTCTCCCCAAGGGGAGAGGGAGCTGGCTGCGGTCTCCCGGCTAAGCGAAGAGGCTGGTTTGGGCGTCCTCTCTCCGTGCGGAGAGAGGCAAAGTGAGGGGGGCTTCCACTTGCCTCACCAGTTGGCGAGGCAGGCGGCGATGGGGTCGCGCCAAACGGTCAGGTCCGCCTTTTCGAGCGGGGCTTCCAGCGCTTCGGTGTGCTCCACGCCCTTGCTGGAAAAACAGATGAAAACATCCGTTTTCCCAGCCATCGGCCAGCCGCATTGCTTCGTCATCCAAAATTCGCGGGCATCCAAGCAAAAACGCGGGAGGCAGGCCACGGGCATTTGCACGAACGGCCCGGCCTATGGTAGGTTATTTTCCATGAGCGACACGATGACCCGCGTTACGCCATCGGCCACGCCGACAGAACAAGAGATCGCCGCCTGGAACGAGCTTTCCCGCGAGGAACAGCTCAAGCGCTACCGCGAATTTTTCAGCCACCCGGACACCATGACCGATTGCGGCCAGACGATGGACGACATCCTCGCCGAGGCGCGTAGACGCTCCGCCCTTCGCCGTGGCTAAGTACGAGTTCACCGATCAGGCCACAGCGGAACTTCCCGCTATATACGAAATATAGCAAAGCGGTATTCGGCACCTATCAAGCTGAAGCGTATCTTGCCGGCCTGGAGCACACATTCAATCTGCTTGCGGATTTTCCGCGCATAGGCCTTCCAGCCGATGAACTCCGCGACCGCTTCCGGCGCCATAACTATTCATTTTGACCGACACAGGCCACTAGTGGCAAGGAGCGTAAGCGCATATTGGTTTTGGATTGCTTCGCTTCGCTCGCACTCACGGAAACGGTCAAGACTTACAGCGGTTGATAGGAAAGGGGAGGGCGATGGCGGAAGTATCCGGCACGGAAGCTGTCATTGCCGTGCTCGGGCGCTGGGCGCCAGGAGACCTTGCGTTCATCGAACGGCTCGAATATTCGGCGGCCTCCTTGGATGCAGGAGCTGCGCTCATGATCGATGCGCTTTTCCAGCGCGGCGATCTTTCAAAGCCGTGGCCTTCCCCGTCCGGGAACTGCTGCCGGGTGTCCCTGCTCTTTACAGACCCCGTGAACTTCGCTCTCAAGGGCTTCAGCGGAAGGGCGAAGCAGATCGAAGGCTTCTTCATCGAGGACATTTCGGACCGGCAATGGGAGGGGCTTCGATTTTCGGTTGGCGATCATGAGGATGGCTACATCGCGTTTCTGTGCCGCGAGGTCCGGGTGCTCCAGGCAAGCCCCTTATTGCCTGCATCGAATCCTGCATTCACCGCCTACCCGCAGGCTTCCCGGTGGCCTTGACACCCGCCATCGACCGGCAGGCTGAATATCCGGCAGCCGGCGGGCCAAAAGGGCGCATCCCGGCCGTCGAAGCCCCCCTTGACATGCCGCCGCGAAACGTGTCTCTGACGCCACGGGGCTGTGACCGGCAAAGCTGCCGCCACGCCAGAATCAAGACGTGACCAGCACGCGGGCCGCATGACATTCGCATTCACATTTCCGGGGCAGGGCAGCCAGGCCGTTGGCATGGGCCAGGGGCTTGCGCGGAACTTTCCCGCCGCGAACGCCGTGTTCGAGGCCGTGGACGAGGCGCTCGGCGAGAAGCTCACACGCCTGATGTGGGAAGGCCCCGAGGCTGAGCTGACGCTCACGAAAAACGCGCAGCCAGCACTTATGGCGGTGTCGCTCGCGGCGCTCGCCGTGCTGCGCGGGGAATATGGCGCGGACGCAATCGAGCCAACCTTCGTCGCGGGCCATTCGCTTGGCGAATATTCGGCGCTCGCGGCCGCGGGCGTGTTCAGCCTTGGCGATACGGCAAGGCTCCTGCGCCTGCGCGGGCTCGCCATGCAGGAAGCCGTGCCGCCTGGGCAGGGCGCGATGCTGGCGCTTTTGGGTGCCGAAATCGAGCCCGCCGGAAAGCTCGCCGCCGCCGCGGCCGAGGGCGATGTCGCCCAAGTCGCGAACGACAACGCGCCGGGGCAGGTGGTTATCAGCGGCTCGAAGGCGGCCATGGACCGGGCGATCAAGCTCGCGCCAGAATTCGGTATCCGCCGCGCCGTGCCGCTGCCGGTGAGCGCGCCTTTCCATTGCGCGCTGATGCAGCCCGCCGCTGACCGCATGGCCGAAGCGCTGGAGACGGTGAAGCTTTCCACGCCCAGCGTGCCGCTCATCAGCAACGTTACCGCCGCGCCCGTTACGGACACGCAGGAGATCAAGAGCTTGCTCGTCCGCCAGGTGACGGGTGTTGTGCGCTGGCGCGAATCCATCGCCTATATGGTTGACAACGGTGCGCCTGCTCTGTTCGAGATCGGCGCGGGGCGCGTGCTGACAGGTTTGGCGAAGCGCATCCGCGCCTCGGCCGACGCACGTTCCGTGGGAACCCCGGAAGACGTAGCGGCCTTCGGCGCGTGGCTGAAGGCTCGCGCGGCGGCTTAGGCGCGGGAAAGGATTATCGGCATGTTCGATCTGACCGGAAAATGTGCGCTGGTCACTGGCGCTTCGGGGGGCATTGGCGAGGGCATCGCCACGGCGATGCACGCTCAGGGCGCCACCGTGGCGCTTTCGGGCACCCGCCGCGAAAAGCTCGACGAGCTGGCGGCCAAGCTCGGCAGCCGCGTGCATGTGCTGCCCTGTGACCTACGCGACCGCGCCCAGGTGGCGGCGCTCGTGGGCCAGGCCGAGGCCGCGATGGGCCAGGTCGACATCCTTGTGAACAACGCGGGCGTGACCAAGGACAACCTCTTCATGCGCATGAAGGACGAGGAGTGGGACGACGTGCTCGCCATCAACCTCACCTCCGCCTTTGTCCTGTGCCGGGCGGCACTGCGCAACATGATGCGCCGGCGGAATGGGCGCATCGTCAACATCGCCTCGATCAGCGGCGTGTTCGGCAATCCGGGCCAGGGCAACTATGCAGCCTCCAAGGCCGGGCTTATCGGCATGACCAAGTCGCTCGCCCGCGAAGTCGCATCGCGCGGCATTACGGCCAATTGCATCGCGCCAGGCTTCATCGAAACGCCGATGACGCATGCGCTCAATGAAAAACAGGTGGAAGCCATCGCAAGCTCCATTCCGGCCGGCACGTTCGGCAAGCCGGGAGACATTGCGGCGGCGGCGGTGTTCCTCGCCAGCGAGGAGGCCCGCTACATAACCGGAGAAACGCTTCACATCAACGGTGGCATGGTCATGGTGTAGGCGTTGGGCGTGCGTCCGATTGCGCACGCGCAGGGCAGCCGCGCCGGGCTGGCTTTGGGGCTGGAAAGAATGGCGGGGGGCAAAAAAAAGCTTCCGCCGCCCTCTCTTCAATGCTACCAGCCACGTCGCGCCCGGTTGAGTTCCATGTCCGATGTGTTGCGGCGTTGTAATATACCGAGCTTACCGTGTGTGTAAGTTAGGCGCTTGGATCACTAGGGGAGACCGTGAGGAGAAAATGAGCGATATATCGGACCGCGTGAAGAAAATCGTCGTCGAGCATCTTGGCGTCGAGGCTGAGAAAGTTACCGATAATGCCAGCTTCATCGACGACCTGGGCGCCGACAGCCTGGACACGGTCGAACTCGTGATGGCCTTCGAGGAAGAGTTCGGCGTGGAAATCCCGGACGACGCCGCGGAGACGATCCAGACGGTCGGCGATGCCGTCCGCTTCCTGGAAGCTCACTCGACAAAGGGCTGATTGCCCCGGTTTTTCAAAAGCGTGCACCTTCCCGCATTTTGCGGGGGTGCCGCGGGCGGCCGCGGAGCCGCCGGCATCGCATGAAGGAGCCAAAGGTGGGGATGCGGCGCGTAGTCATCACCGGCATGGGCATGGTCACGCCGCTGGGCGTTGGGGCCAGGCATGTCTGGTCAAGTTTGCTTGCGGGCAAAAATGGCGCCAAGCGGATTACCGAGTTCGAGGTATCCGACATCGCTTGCCAGATCGGCTGCATGGTTCCGCGCGGCACGGCTCCGGGGTTGTTCAATCCCGACGAGTGCATGGAGCCCAAGGAACAGCGCAAGGTCGACGATTTCATCATCTACGCCATGTCGGCCGCGGATCAGGCTATCGCGGACTCCGGCTGGAGCGCCAGCACCGAGGAAGAGCGAATCCGCGCAGGTGTGCTGATCGGCTCCGGTATCGGCGGCCTGCAGGGCATCGAGCGCAACTCCATCCTGCTTCAGGAGAAGGGGCCGCGCCGCATCAGCCCATTCTTCATTCCCGGCCGGCTCATCAATCTGGCCGGCGGTTACGTTTCGATCAAGCATGGGCTCAAGGGTCCCAATCATGCGGTCGTCACGGCCTGCTCGACGGGCGCGCACGCCATCGGCGACGCCGCCCGGCTGATCGCGCTCGACGACGCCGATGTGATGGTGGCCGGCGGCACGGAAAGCTCCCTTTGCCGGCTCGGCGTTGCCGGGTTCGTGGCCTGCCGCGCACTGTCCACCGGCTTCAACGACGAGCCGGAGCGGGCATCGAGGCCTTACGACCGCGATCGCGACGGCTTCGTCATGGGCGAAGGCGCGGGCGTCGTGGTGCTTGAAAACTACGAGCACGCGAAGGCACGCGGCGCCCGGATTTACGCCGAGATCATCGGCTACGGCCTCTCGGGCGACGCCTATCATATCACGGCGCCCGCCGAGAATGGCGACGGCGCCTTCCGCTGCATGCAGATGGCGCTGAAGCGGGCCAAGGCCGCGCCGTCCGATATCGACTATGTCAACGCGCACGGTACTTCGACGCCCATGGGCGACGAGATCGAGCTGCGCGCGGTTGAGCGGCTGTTCGGGGAGGCGACGAACGGCCTCACAATGTCATCCACGAAATCCGCGACCGGGCATTTGCTTGGAGCCGCGGGCGCCGTGGAGGCCATTTTCTCGGCTTTGGCAATCAGGGACAATATCGCCCCGCCAACGTTGAACCTGGACAATCCTTCCGTGGATACCGCCATAGACCTTGTACCGCATAAGGCCAAGCAGAAGCGGATTGACACCGTCTTAAGTAATTCCTTCGGATTTGGCGGGACCAACGCGAGTCTGATCCTCAGGCGGGTGGATTAGTCCGCCCAATTTGGCCCCTATTCCTTTGTAGAAATCCTGTTGCGCAACGGGTATACGTCTTGCTGGCGGGCAGCAGGCCGTTTTTTGCAACGGAGAGGGCGAGGTTAAGCGGATCGCATGGCGGGAAATAAGCGCTATTCCAAGCAACAAACCGCTTACCGCGGCCAGCGCGACTACTCGATCTTGCCGCGCAGCCCGTCGGAGGCGCTGGAGCCGGACCGCGCGCCCGAGCCGCCGCGCGGCAGCCGGGGACGGCCGCAGCATCCGCTGGTCGTTTTCCTCAACCGGCTGATAACGTTCCTGCTGATCGCGTCGATTTGCGTGGGAGCGCTGGCCTATGTCGTGCGGCGCCAATTCGATCAGCCAGGGCCGCTCACCTATCCGACCGTGTTCGTCGTCGCGCGCGGGGAGGGCGTCGACGCGGTCGCCAAGCGCCTGGAGCGCGAGGGCATCATTTCCGACCGCTGGACTTTCCGTATCGCCGCGCTCTATTTCAAGGTCCACAACAAGATCAAGGCGGGCGAATACAACGTGAAGGTCAATGCGAGCCTTCGCGACGTGCTGGACACGCTCGTGGAAGGCAAATCGATCCTCAGCGGCGTCTCGATACCCGAGGGACTGACGAGCTACCAAATCGTGGAAAGGCTGAAGGCCGCGCCGGAGCTTACGGGCGATATCGCGGAAATTCCGCCGGAGGGCACGCTTTTGCCCGATACCTATCGCTTCGCCAAGGGCACGTCGCGCGACGAACTCATCCGCCGCATGCAAGGCGAGCAGAAGAAATTCCTGGAAGGGCTATGGGCCAGCCGCTCGCCCGGCCTGCAATCCTGGAAGCCGGAGGATTTCATCAATATCGCCGCGATCGTGGAGAAGGAGTCCTCCCGCGCCGAAGAGCGGCCGCGCGTGGCGGCGGTCTATTGGAACCGGCTCAAGAAGAATATGCCGCTGCAGGCCGACCCAACCATCGTCTACGGCGCCAGCGAGGGCAGGGGCACGCTTGGGCGGGGTATTCTAAAGAGCGAGCTTCGGGACGAGGACAACCCCTATAATACATACCGGAATAAGGGGCTGCCGCCGACGCCCATCGCCAATCCGGGGCGGGCGGCGATAGAAGCGGCGCTCAATCCCGCGAAAACCACCGATCTCTTTTTCGTGGCCGACGGGACCGGCGGGCATGCTTTCGCGGAGAGCTATACCGATCATCAGCGCAACGTCGCCAAGTGGCGCCAGATCGAGAAGGAGCGGGAGGAGGAGAAGCCCGCCGCCGCCACCGCGCCAGCGCCGGCCGCCGGCTGGGGCAGCCAGACCCTCGACAAGCTTCAGGCATCGGACATGCCCATCCCAGTGCGCAATCCGCATCGCCAGACAGCGGCGCATTGATGGGGCAGGGCTGTATTTCGCGAGAAATCGCTGGACCGGGCTTTTGAATGCTGAAACATAGCGCACCAGTACAGGCGGAGGCAATTTCGCGCCCTATCGGCCGCACGCGTCGCCACGCGAACTTGCCTCCGGTAAGCCGTACTAGCTATAAAGATCCGCCAGTGCGCCCTATCCACTGGAAATCCTTGTAGCGGCAGCCGCAAATGGGGCGGGATTTCCCGCTAATAAGTTTTGGGGGGTGCGTAGAAGGAAGCGGGAGAGGCCGGAACCGATCGCATGACCATGGCAGAGACGAAAGCGGATAGAGAAGCAAAATTCCAAGCGGCATACGGGAGCGGGCCAAGACACCGGCCCAAGCTGTTTTGGAGGGTGACGGCGGCGATTACCGCGCTCGCCTTGGTGGCCGTGCAGGCCGGGCAGGCCAGCGCCCAATCGGTAAACCTGATCCGCGACGCCGAGACCGAGGCTCTCATCGCGGAGTACACCGCCCCCATCTTCAAGGCGGCGGGTGTATCGAGCCACAACATCAAGGTGCACCTGATCGACGACCCGGCCTTCAACGCGTTCGTGATTAATGGGCAGCACATGTTCATCAACACCGGCGCGATCACGCAGTCGGAGACGCCGAACCAGCTGACCGGCGTCATCGCCCACGAAACGGGGCACATAAAAGGTGGCCATAACGCCAGGCTGAGAGACCTGATGGAGAGGATGCAGACGGCGGCCCTCCTGCTCACGGTCTTAAGCGCGGCCGCGATGGTGGGCGGCGCCGTAGCCGGCAGCGGGGACACGGCCCAGGCCGGCGGCGCGATGATGATGGGCGGCCAGCACGTGCTTACGCGCTCGATCCTGTCGTACGTCCGCCAGCAGGAATCCGCCGCCGACCGCGCGGCGGTCGAGTTCCTCAACGCCTCGCACCAGTCCCCGGCTGGAATGATCAAGGTGTTCCGCTTCTTCGCGGAGCAGACCGTGGGTTCGGTGCGGCCCGATCCTTACATTCTAACCCATCCCATGCCCCAGGACCGCATCGCGCAGCTCGAAGAAATCGCGCAGAAGAGCCCCTATTACAACGAGAAAGACCCGGCGGCGCTGCAGCAGCGCCACGACTTGGTGCGCGCCAAGATCATGGCGTACACCTATCAGAACAATCCGCAGCGCATCCTCCGGCAGTATTCGGACAACAGCCTGCCCTCCCGTTACGCGCGGGCCATCGTGACCTTCCACTCAGGCGGGTATCAGGTCGCGGCGCCCGCATTGAACGGGCTTATCGAGGCGCAGCCCCAGAACCCTTGGTTTCATGAACTCAAGGGCACATTCCTCCTGGAAAGCGGGAAAGCCAAGGATGCCGTGGCGCCTCTTCGCAAGGCGGTTTCGCTCGCCCCCCGCTCCGGCTATATGCGCATCGAGCTAGCGCAGGCGATCCTGGAAAGCGGCGGCGGGAGTGCCGACGAGGCGCTCAAGCTGCTTCGTGTGGCGCTCGTGGACGAGGATCAGTCCTATCTCGGCTACCGGCTTGAGTCTCAGGCCTACGGCGTGCTCGGGCGCGTCCCGGAGGCGAACCTCGCGGCGGCGCTGGCGAGCTTTCACAAGGGCGATGTCAAGGAGGCCAAGATGCTGGCCGAGCGTGCCAAGACCGGCTTGGCGCAGGGGAGTCCCGCATGGCTCAAGGCTGACGACATCGTGGCCTTTAAAATGGAAAAAGTTCGTGGCTAGCCGGACCCAATTAGGCTAAGCCAGCGGCAATTACAGTTTCCGGAGAAAGAGATGCAAAATCGTATGAAGATCGGATTGGCGGCCGCGGCGTTCGCCGTTTTGGGCCTAGTGGGGGCTGGAAGCGGCGGCATGCTCAGGGCGGCCGCTCAGACTGAGGGCTTTAGCGAGGGGCAGGTCAAGTCGATCGAAAAGATCGTCAAGGACTATCTGCTGAACCATCCCGAGATCCTCCAGGAAGCCCAGGAAGCCCAGGAGCGCAAGGCTGAGCAGGCGCGCGCCGATGCAACCCGCGCCCATCTGCCGGTGTTCTACAAGTCGCTCGCCGCCATGGGTCCCGATCTCGAAAGCATGAGTACCGGCAAGGGCGACGTGACGGTCGTGGAGTTTTTCGACTATAACTGCGGATATTGCCGCAAAACGCTAGCCGACCTTGTCAAGCTGATGGAGAGCGATCCTAACATCAAGGTGCAGTTCATGGAGTATCCAATTCTTGCGCCCGAGTCGAAAGACGCCGCAAGGGTTGCGATTGCCGCGGGCAAGCAAGGCAAGTATTTCGAGTTCCACAAGGCGATGTTCTCCGCCGGCCGCGCCTCGAAGGATACCGCCCTTAAGGTTGGCGAGCAGATCGGCTTGGATATGACGCGCCTGAAGGCCGATATGGCCTCTCCCGAAACGGATGCGCTATTGGGCCGGATCGCCGACGCTGGAAAGCGGATGTTCATCGACGGCACGCCGACCTTTATCGTTGGCGACAAGCTCAATCCCGGCTGGACGCAGTTCGAGCAATTGAAGGAACTGGTGTCGGAGGCCCGCAAGGAAGGCTGCAAGGCCTGCGCCGCGGCCGGAAGTGCAAAAGACGACAAAAAGTCCTAACGCCTTTGCGCGGCTGCGCAAAAGCTGATAACAAGAGGCCGCCCGACACATAAGGGCTCGATGCGAATTAAATGCGTCATATGGTGCATTTATTTCGCATCGGGCCCTGAGCTAGGCAAGCGCCGGCGCCGGGCGGCCGGCCGTGAGATCGCATTCATACCATGAAGCCGGTTTTCATCCTCAACGGACCGAACCTGAATCTTATCGGCCAGCGGGAGCCGGAGATTTATGGCCGGCAGACGCTGGCGGATATAGAGCAAGGGCTCAGGCAGCAGGCTTTGGCGGCTGGCCTTGAGATCGATTTCCGGCAGACGAACCATGAGGGCGAGCTTACCGGCTGGATTCAGGAGGCGCGGGATGCAGCATGCGCGCTCATCCTCAACGCCGCCGCTTATACGCATACTTCCATCGCGATTTTGGACGCCTTGCGCGCACTTTCGCTGCCCGTGGTAGAGGTTCACCTGAGCAACATCTTCAAGCGCGAGGAATTCCGGCATCGCTCCTTCGTATCGCCAGCGGCGACGGGGCTGATCTGCGGCTTTGGACCGCAAAGCTATCAACTGGCGCTCGCGGCGATTATAGCTATGGTGCAATCGTCCGATTCATCCAACCGGGGTATTCATGGCTGAACCCGCTCAAAAAAAATCTCCCAACGAAGATCTGATCCGGAGCCTCGCCAATCTCCTGAACGAGACTGGGCTTAGCGAGATCGAGATCCAGGAAAACAATCTGCGGGTACGCGTCGCGCGGACGCTGACGATGCCGGCTCACACCATTCCGCTCGCGCATATGGCGCCGGCAGCGGCCGGCGTCGGCGCTTCCGCGGGAGCATCGAGCCTCGAAAATCATCCGGGCGTTGTGACCTCGCCGATGGTGGGAACGGCTTACCGGGCTCCGGAGCCTGGCACCGCGAATTTCGTGGAGGTGGGCTCGGTCGTCCGGGAGGGGCAGACGCTTCTCATCATCGAGGCAATGAAGACGATGAACCAGATTTCCGCGCCGCGGGCCGGTACGGTCAAGCGCGTCATCGTGGAAAATGGTCAGCCAGTCGAATACGGCGAGCCGCTGATGGTCATCGAGTAGGCGGCCCCACATGTTCGACAAGATTTTGATCGCAAACCGGGGCGAGATCGCGCTTCGCATCGAGCGCGCCTGCAAGGAGCTTGGCATCGCCACCGTGGCCGTGCACTCGACTGCGGATGCCGACGCCATGCACGTCCGGCTCGCCGACGAAAGCGTGTGCATAGGACCGCCCGCCGCTTCGGAAAGCTACTTGAACATCCCGCGCTTGCTCGCGGCTTGCGAGATCACCGGCGCCGACGCGGTCCATCCGGGCTACGGCTTCCTTTCCGAAAACGCCCGCTTTGCCGAGATCCTCGAAGAGCACGGCGTCACATTCATCGGCCCCACGCCGGAGCATATCCGGATCATGGGCGACAAGATCCAGGCCAAGGAGACCGCCAAGAAGCTTGGCATCCCGGTAGTGCCCGGATCGGACGGGGCGGTTACGAGCAACGAGGAAGCTGCCAGGATCGCGCGCGATATCGGCTATCCCGTCCTGGTGAAGGCTTCGGCGGGCGGCGGCGGCCGTGGCATGAAGCTGGCCCGCACGGAGGAGGATTTGCCGAGCGCGCTTTCGACCGCGCGCGCGGAATCGAAAGCCGCTTTCGGCGACGATGCCCTCTACCTTGAAAAATATCTGACCCGCCCGCGCCACATCGAGTTGCAGGTGATGGGCGACGGCAAGGGCAATGCCGTGCACCTTGGCGAGCGCGACTGCTCGCTCCAGCGCCGCCATCAGAAGATCATGGAGGAGACTCCGTCGCCCGCCCTGAACGAGGCCCAACGCCGCCAGATCGGCAACACCGTGGCCAAGGCCATGCAAGAGCTGCAATACCGCGGAGCGGGCACTGTCGAGTTCCTGTATGAGGATGGCGAGTTCTATTTCATTGAGATGAATACAAGGCTCCAGGTTGAGCACCCAGTAACCGAGATGGTGACGGGCATCGACCTGGCGATCGAACAGATCCGCATCGCCGCTGGAGGGGGATTAAGCTTCACCCAGGAAGATGTGCGCTTCGATGGGCACGCCATCGAGTGCCGGATCAATGCGGAAAACCCAACGACGTTCAGGCCTTCGCCGGGGAAGATCTCCTATTTCCATCCGCCGGGCGGCCTCGGCGTCCGCGTGGATTCGGGCGTCTATGCCGGCTACACGATCCCTGCCTATTACGACAGCCTGATCGGCAAGCTCATCGTGCATGGCAAGAACCGCAACGAGTGCCTGATGCGGCTCAGGCGGGCACTCGGCGAATTCGTGATCGACGGCATCGAGACCACAATACCGCTATTTACGTCGCTGATTCAGCAGCCGGACATCGTAGATGGNNAAAAAAGGCAGGCCCGGGTAGATGGGTTCTCCCTCGAACTTGATGATCGAAATCACGCCTCAGGTGCTGCTTAAAGCATATGCCTGCGGCATTTTTCCGATGGCCGAAAGCGCCGAGGACCCGACGCTCTATTGGATAGAGCCCGAGCGCCGCGGCATCCTGGCGCTGGAGCATGTGCATGTGCCGCGCCGCCTGGCGAGGATCGTCAGGCAGGAGAAGTTCGAAGTTCGCACCGATAGCGCGTTCAGCGAGGTCGTAGAGGGCTGTGCCTCCACGCGAGCGGGGCGGAGTACGACCTGGATCAACCGCCGCATCCGCGAGCTTTACGGCGAGCTTTTCGAGATGGGCTACTGCCACACGGTTGAGACCTGGCTCGATGGCAAGCTCGCGGGCGGCCTGTACGGCGTGGCGCTGGGACGCGCGTTTTTCGGCGAAAGCATGTTCTCCTACGAGACCGATGCCAGCAAAGTGGCGCTCGTTCACCTCGTGGCCCGGCTGCGCCATGGCGGCTATTGCCTGCTGGATACGCAGTTTGTAACCGAGCATCTCAGGCAGTTCGGTGCGCAGGAGATAGGCCGCGCGGCTTTCCACTGCCGGCTTGAGCAGGCGCTTCAGGGCCTGGGCGAGTTCGGCCGCCTTCCAAACGATGTGTCGGGTGCCGGCATCTTGCAGCTTGTGAGCCAAACGTCGAAGGTCGGGTGCTCGACCGCGTGAAGGCCAGGGCTCTCCGCGAAGGTCCAGCCCGTGAAAATCCGCCTTGCCGACCCGTCCAGCAATAGTTCCTCGACCTCGATGAAGGCCGCCGTTTCGGGCGCTTCGGTTGGCGGGTTTGTGTAGCAAGACCTGGCGGTGATCTTCAACGCACCGAAGGTGACCGTTTGTCCCATTTTGATCTCCAAAGGAGACACACGGCCGGTGACCTTGTCGAGGGCGGCGAACACCGCAACCGAGTTCGAAATCATGGCGGCACGGGCTGGCGCGCCCAGGATCAGGGCTGCCAGCAATGCGGCGATCGCGGGTAGGGCGTTCTTGTGCGAAATCACAATGCGATCCGATGGCGGGTTTGTTGGAGATGCGGGCCCAACCTACGCGCTACGGAGCCCGCTGCCAATCTCCTTTAAATATCGCCATAATGATGGCCGCCGGCCCGTTACGAACATCGCCGGGCCGGCCGGTGCTCAGGCGCGGGGCGGGCGGCGACGCTCGTGGAACCAGGCACGGTAGTTTTTCATCCTGGCGTGCTGGGCTCCCGGCGCATGCCGCTTGCAGGTCGAGGCCTCCTCGCTGCCCTCCGATGCACCCCAGCGCAATTCGACGCAATCGTTCAGGTTATAGGCCATCTCAAGATCGTCCGAGCGGTCCACCACTTGGCTTAGCGCGAGCGTCCAGGCCGAACCGTCGCTGCGCATATAGGAAAACTTGCGCGTGGCAAGCTCGGAGGCCAGCACCTCCTGCAATTCGGCCTTGACCGCGCCGGCACTCTTGTCCTTCGGCATCGCGAAGCGTTCGGGACGCCGCTCGACCCGGTCCGGATACCCGCGCACCACGTCGATTGCGATCAGGAGGCGCAAATCGCGCGACGGCGTGGCGAAATCCTCCCAGGCGCCGGCCGCCTCGAAGATCGACGGGCCTTCCGGCATGTCCGCTTCGCCGCGTCCGCTGTTCTGGTATTTGCGGCCGTTCTCCACCGAGGTCACGCGGGCTTTCACCTGCTCTTCGAGCGATGCGATGGCTTCCTTCATCGCGCTTAGGGGATCGAGCGGCTCGGGCGACATCACGTCGTCCATGCGGTCGTAAAATTCCTCGATGCTGAGCCGCGACTGCTCCAGCGAAAAGTCGCCATAGCCCGGATTGTCCGCGATCTCGGCATTGGAAAGCCGCCGCAGGCCGCCGTTTTTGCCGGGCACGATGGGCCGGAAGCGCTTGAAGCCTGGGCCGCCCAGTGCCGGATCTTGCGCGAACAGGAAATTGCCGCGCCAGAAGCGCTTGCGGGCGACCGTGCCGTCGGGCTGGCCGTCGACGGCGAAGAAGACGCCGGCCGCGTCTGCCGTCTGCGGAATGCGCTTGGCGAGCATCAGGACGTGCCCGTAAGGGTCGGCGTAGACGGTTCCGGGCCTGAGCGTATCCTGCTTCAAGGGCACGGGGTAATGGTCGTTGCTCTCGTCGGCCGCCGCCGTGCGTGCGGAGCCTGAGTGGACCCCGTCGCCGACCGCCTGCAAATAGCGGCTGAAGGATGCCGTCAAACCCAGCCGTTTGGGCGCTGGTGCGGGGCTTGCGGCCGGGGGCGGCGCCGGCTGGTTAAGCATCTGCAGCATTATGCCCGATCCCGACGAGGCTTGCGGCTCGGGTGCGGGACGGGGCGGCTCCTCCGGGCTTTGAACGTTGAACCAGGGGCCGCATCTGGGCGGCTGGCCGCCGCCGCCGCGGTTGCACTTCGAGTAGCCGAAGGGCAGCCCCATCTTGAAGGAGAAGTAGGCGCGCAGGAAGTAGGGCAGGTCGGCGCAATCGGGCCGGACTATCGTCTTCATGCCGTCTTCGTTGAGGCCCAGATGGTTGTGCAGCATGTTGCGAGAGGTGTCGCGCAGCACCTCATGCAGTGCCGGCCAGGACGGCGAGGCATCGAGCGGCGCGTCGAAGAGCTTCTCGATCCAGGCAGAGTAGAGGTTCTCGGTGCCACGGTTCCAGCTATTGTGCAGGGGCCAGATGCTTCCGCCCTCGGAACTGGGGCGCGGCGGCTCGTGGCCCTGCACGGCGATTTCGCGCGTGACCGCTTTGCATTCGCCCGCATCGCCGTGGCGGACGAGCTTGGCGCGCCATGTTCCGGCGGCAGGAGAGGCCACCTCGGCATACCAGAAATAGGGCGGGCCGCCATGCCGGTCGCTGGATTTCGCGGCCACGCTGCCATCGGGCGCGATCAGGGAAAGCTCAGCTCCCGAGGGCTTCTCCGCGGCGATAATCACGCGCAGGGGAGCGCCCTTCCAGGGGACAGTCGGCGAGGAGAGAACGGAAATCTCCGCCGCACTTTCGCAGGAGTTGGAAGAATCCTGGGCCTTCAGGGCCTCTGTGGACAATAGGAAGGTGAAAAATGCACCCGCGATGAGCAGCAATGCAAACGGACGTGTTTGAAACAATTGGCCTCCCTTCCACCCCCCTCGGCTGTTTGCGAACAGCGCCTGCGACAGCTTGGCTGAAATCGTGGCNNGAGCACGTTAACCTCATTGTTTCCCGATTCCGGGATAAATTGCGCAATTGCGGGCTTCCTCTTTAAGGTGCACAGAATAGCCGGAGACTCTTCCCGAAGCGTTAATGGATGTGTAAGCTATTGAATGCGCGCTATAAATAGCGGGTGACGTAAGCCCTGCCGGCAGCCGGAATGTACCGTTTCATGGTTAATATGAAAACTGCGCGTATATTTAAGGGGATTCCGGAATCGCGGAATCAGGGCAAAAGCGCGGAAAAATTCGCAAAAATGCGGCAGTTGGGAATGGGAGGCGGCGCCATTAACCAAGCGCGCATTTACCATGATTCCGCGCTTGTGGCGCTTTACCTCGCTTTGACGAACAATCGGCCGCTGGATAGATTGGCGGCTGTAAACGTAATTGTTAACCGGCCGCTTGGCGTGGGCCGCAATTTCCCAATCAGACCTACGGCGAATCGACATGACTATTCCCGACTTTCAGACATTGATGCTTCCCGTTCTGCATGCCGCTGAGGCAGGCGAGGTTAAGATTTCCGACGTGGTTGGCCTGCTGGCCAATCAGTTTCAATTGACGGAAGACGAGCGTTCCCAGCTGCTACCGTCGGGGAAACAAACTACTTTTGCCAATCGCGTGCACTGGGCCAAAAGCTATCTGAAAAAGGCAGGACTGGTGGAATTGACGCGCCGCGCATACTTCCGCATCACCGGCCGCGGGCGTGAAGTGCTGACTAATCCGCCCCAACGCATTGATATCAAATTCCTTGGGCAGTTTCCCGAATTCGTGCTGTTCCTTGGAGACAACGAAGGGGATGACAAAGCCGGCGATAGCTCCGCCGCTGCCGAGGTCGTTCAGACGACTGGGATGACGCCAGACGAGATGATCCGTACCGCGCACAGCCAGCTGGATGACGAACTAGGTCAGGATTTGCTGGGACGTGTCACCGCTGCGCCGCCTGGGTTCTTCGAGCGTCTCATTATCCAGTTGCTCATTGCCATGGGCTATGGTGGCTCAGCGGCCGAAGCTGGCCGCGCTTTAGGCAAGAGCGGAGATGGCGGCGTGGACGGTGTCATTGACCAAGACGCGCTCGGATTGGACCGGATTTATGTTCAAGCCAAACGCTACGCTGACGGCAACAATGTCGGTTCGGGAGGCATTCGCGATTTCTTTGGCTCGTTAGACCGCTTCAAGGCCACTAAAGGACTCTTTGTCACCACTTCTGCATTCACACCTTCCGCAAGAGAAACAGCCGAGTTTTTGAGCAAGCGCATTGTTCTCATTGACGGGCGGCTTCTAGCCAAGTTGATGATACGTTACAATGTTGGGTGCCGTGTCGAGGAGACTATCCACCTAAAGAAGATTGACGAAGAGTTTTTTGAATAAGCCGACGGAGACACTCGCGATTTCTTTGGCTCATTAAACCGCTTCAAGGCTGCTAGAGGACCTGTCAATCCTCCAATACGTTCTGCAAAAGCGCCCAGGCGGCAAGCACCGAGAAGTTGGTTATTTCCCGGCCGGCGATCATTTCCCTTAGCTCGCGGACTGGAAGCCAGAATGAGTCGATATATTCCTCCACGTCGCCGCCAGCTTTTTCCGCTGGCGTGACCTCCCTGGCGAGAACGGCATACATTTTCGAATTCGAGCGGCGATTGTTGACGTAGTACCATCCAAGGCTTTCGCACTGGGAGAATGTAAATCCCGATTCCTCACGCAGCTCCCGGACGGCCGCCTGCTCCGGCGTCTCATTTCCCTCGATCTTCCCGCCGGGGAATTGAAGGAGAACTTCGCCGGGCGGATGCGAGTATTCCCGCTGCATGAGTATCTGGCCGTCTCTGATGCAGATGACCGTAACCGCGTTGCCTGCGGAATCCAGGCGCACGTATGAAGTAACCTCTCCGCTGGGCAGTTGAACCAAATCTTCGACAACCTTGATTCGCGGATGGTCCAGCAGGAGCTTGCTTTCCAGCGTTTTCCAGGCTTCCGGAATATCTTTTGTCATGGGCATTTTACACAGTTGTGATGGCTTGCCTATGGAGCGGCGCCCCATGCCAAGCCTATGGCGGCTAATGGAACCAATTACTAACGCGAGATTTTGGCATGGCACAGGCACCGCACCACAGCCGCAATCCGGCGGCGCGTTTATCATTGGCACTTGATTGCAAAGGATATTTTTGTGATTGTGCGCCGCTCCCGCTTCGAGGCCGCTCATGTACGCCCATCAAGCCCCTAAGCTTCACGAAAACTGCGACGCCTTGCGATCCGGCAAGCGCACGGGGCAGCGCCCGGCCCGTTTCCGGGCTTCGAAACCCTGCTCCATGGCCGCACGCGGGAGCGGCGCTTCCTACATGATCTGGGTCGCGGCACTCGGATTAGCAATGGCAGGATTAGCGGCCGGCGCACACGCACACGAACCGCCCGCGCCAAGTGCCGCAAGCATGGAACCTGGACCGCACGCAGCCCAAGACCCGGCAATCCTGCCGCGAATGGGCCTGGAGGAAGCCCTTCAAGCTTTCGAGCAAAATTATCGCGCCCCAAATGCTGGCGGCCGCTTTCAGGAGATGAACCTTGCGGGCTCGCGGAATTTGATAAGAGAACTCTCCGTATTGAACGCTAAGCTTTTCGTTGCTTCCCGGCATTCCAACGGGAAAATCTCGTTGAGCCCCCGTATCCACCCAGTGCCGCTATCGCCGCAGAGGCTTCAGCGGTGGAAGGACGTATTGCCGGGCGAGGTAAGGCCGCCGCAAGTGTCCCACCAGACGTTTGCCGTTACGTTGAACGGCAATGCATACGTTATCGCGCCCGCGCATGGGGTGCGCGGGGATAAGCGATACTTCAACCCGCCCAAGAGCGATACGGCGGTACGCATCGCGACGGACGCGGAAGCGAAAGATGCGATCCCGCTGGAAATCGAGCCATCGAAATCGCCGGGAAAAATCGTCACCCTGGAGGGAAAGCTCCTGACGGGGGAGCGTGTGCGCTTCGAATCGGCGGCGGTGCGAGGTAACGGGCTTCTGCGAGCGCTGCTTCCGGACGAAAATGGGTCGTTCCACAATTCGAAGCGCGGTGTCGAAGTGGACTACGAAAGAACGGAAATTTTCATTCTGCCGGAGGAATGGTCGTATCCGAACCGGCTGAGAGTGCACAGGTCGAGCGGGTTCTCAGGGGCGCCGGCGATCGAAAAGACCCCGCAGGGCGATGCCTTGACCGGACACTTTATCGGTCACCACACCGTCAAGGTCGATAACGCGAAAATCACGCTGGGGATCATCGAGGACCATGAGGCGATCCGGTCGGCGGTCGAGAGATTTGCCGCGCTGCCCAGTAAGGAGATGAGTTCCCGCGCGCAGCAGCCGTCCCATCCATAACGCGATTTTTCAAAGCCGGCGGCCCTACTCCTTCCGCGTCTCGACCTTCTCGGCTTCGACGCTGAATCATGGCAGCATCTGAACGTTTACGATGACCTGTTCCCCGTCCGGCTCTCATTTGCCAATGCCCTCGCCAAGCGCGGGAGCGGATTGGGGCGGACAATGTGAAATGGATGAAACAGTATGTGGATATATATATCTGACGGTGACAACGGGCGTGAACCGTGGATTGGAACGATCATGCCTCCCTCCGAGTCCGGGGCTCGCTGGGAATTGGAGGTTATTCGGCAAGTCGAGCCAAAAGACCTTTATGGGACACAGCCATTTGAAAAGACACACACCGTTGTTGGGTTGCTTGACCATCAGATTCCATGCACCCTTGTACGACCGCTCATATATTCCGTCGACCCAGGCTCGCTGGGAGTGCGATACTTGGCGTTTCGCACCCGCCTGAAAGGTCGTTTTTCCTCATTTATATCCGGTCTGGCGATCGATGATATCGACGCTAAGGTTTTCACTGGGGCATCCTTCGCCTCGGATGCCTTCGAGGCTTGGTACTCACTGCCGGCCTATCAAGCTGAATTCGACGTTAAGAAGTTCAAACACAAGGTGTCGATAAGAGGTACCCAAAAGAAGACCTTCCGCGTAAATGGTGTGGGGGTCGTTACCTGTCTAACTCGCGCCCATGTTGCATCGGCGGGTCGCGCATCGAATATAAAATCTATAGCTGCTTTCACAGTGGATTTCTATAAGCCTTTATCTTTGCAAGAGGTAGAGACTATCTGCCATGAGATTGAGACGCTTTTCGGATTCCTCGTTGGGTTTAGGAGCAAGCCGCCTATCTTTCGTATTCGATTGAACGATACATATCAAGTTGGTGACCAGAGCCTGCCTCTTGAGGGTGAACTTCAAATTGGGGGAGTAGACTGGCAAAGCAAGTTGCCCCCGCATCCGTTTGATTGTATTCATCTAAATGGTTTAGGTAAGGCGTCCTTGCGGGATCTCTTGGTACGTTTCATGAAAGACCGTGAGAACTTGATGACTAGGATGATGGTAGTAGAGTTCAGTCGTCACTTCGCTAAGAACTTGCAAGAAAGCTTTAGCATAGTCATGCCGGTCTTGGAACAGTATGTAAAAGCCAAATACTCGTCTGAGGATGAAGTTAAATACTTGGGAATCAAGAAAAAATTCTTCGATTTAGTGGATGGTTCCGGTGATGCGGAAATCGGTGAATTCTGTCGGAAACACGTTCAAATTCGAGAGGGTAAGGCACCCTCTCTTAAAACGCTCCTTGGGCGGGCAATTAGCGCAATAAATCGGCGCGGATTTAATTTCCCGGAGGCAATGGCTGCACGATTACAAAAACGTCGCGGTGAGTTGTTTCATTCAGCCCCCAAATTCGACCAGTTAGAAGCAATAAACTTTGCATCGGAGGTGCAGGCAGCAACCGGATTGCTTATGCTTCATACGTTTATGGATCTTGGCATCGATGTCCGAGTTTTGGCAAGCCGCTGGACTGCTCTGAGCGATATAAGGGAGTTTCTGCGGCCACCCAAAAGCACCGGAAGCAGAAACCAAACGGAGCTAAACGAATCTTAATCCTTCCGCGTCTCGACCTTTTCCGCCTCGATGCTGTAGCCGGTCTCGGCGAGGCCGGTATATTGCGAGGCCACCTTGAGCGTGCCGGTGACGTAGACGGGATCGAACGAGCCCTGCACGTCGAAGCCCTTGGCGCTCTTTACATAGACGATCTGGTTCGGCGGCGGCGGCGGCACGTGGATGCAGGCGCCGACGAAGGGCACGAGCAGGAATTCCTTCACGTTGGTCGCCTCGAAATCGAGCGGCACTACGTAGCCGCCGATGCGCACGCGCTTGCCGTCGAGTTCGGGAACCACGGCGGGTGCCGTGCCAGTGCCGGGTTGCAGCCGCTTCTCCGACAGCCAGCGCTTGTCGTCCACGGTTGGCGGGGGAGGGGGCTCGCTGCCGCCGGCGCCCGGAAACGGCGTGGCGCCCGAAAGGAAGCTCTTGGCCTTCAGGTTTTGCACCGGCAGCGCGGGCGGCATCAGCTTCGCCCAGGTGAGTTCCAGCGGCGGCTCTTCCGCGAAGGCGGGTGCGGACAACGGCAGGAGGCTAAAGGTTGCTGCCGCCGTCATGGCGAGCCATGCGCCAAGCCATGGAGAGCGGGGCTTACCCCTCACCCGGCCGCTTTGCGGCCACCCTCTCCCGCAAGGGGAGAGGGTAAGTGCCACTTTCCGCAGCGCCGGGGAGCTGGGCACACCCCCTCTCCCCATCCGCATCCGCTCGCGGATGCGGTAGCCCAAGGATGCAAGCTCGCCAAGGCGGGCTTGCTGGGAGAGGGGCGAGGGGGCCTTTCCAGATGCAAAGCGATACGAAGACATGCGCATACCCTATGTGCGGACGGTCATGCCGTCCGCGAGCGAGAGCCGGTAGGCCCGGAGCGCCGGCAGCAGCCCCGCGACGAAGCCCGCGACGACGATGCCGGCCAGAACCGCGAACTGCTCCGGCGTGGGCGGGTCTATGGCGATATGTAGGCCGTAGCCGCGGTCGATAAACGGCTGGAGGAGAATTAATGCGGCGTAAAGTAAAAGCGTGCCGAGTGCCGTGCCCAGGAAGGTGAGCACGCCGGCTTCGGTGGCGAGGAGCGTGAGGATGGTGAGCGGCGTGGCGCCCACCGAACGCAGGATCGCCATTTCGCGGCGGCGTTCGTTGAGCGTGGTCAGGATCGTCGTCACCATACCCAGGAGCGCGGTCAGCACCACCATCCCGGAAACGGCCGCGAGCGCGGTCTCCGCCGTGCCGACAAGCCCCCACAGCTCTTGCAGCGCCACGCCCGGCATGATCGCGGACAGCGGCTCCTCCGGGTAATCGTTGATCGCGCGTTGCAGCTTGAAGGCCTGGAGCTTGGATTTGAGCCCGATGAACGCGGCCGTGATGGCCTTGGGTTCGAGCTTCATCCGCCGCACCTCGTCCGCGGAGACGCTTTGGCCTGGAACGCGCGCGCCACTCTGCCAATCCACGTGGATGGCCTCGATGGCGGGCAGGCTCACATGCACGGTGCGGTCCACCGGCGTTCCGGTTTTCGCAAGCACGCCCGAGACGCGGAACGGCTTGTCGTCGTGCTGCACGAAGGAGACCGAGCCCAGCCCATGCGCGACCACGATCTTGTCGCCGGTCCTGTAGCCGAGCTGGGCCGCCACATCCGCGCCGATCACCGCGTCGAACAGGTCGCCGAACGGGCCGCCGGACGCGAACTCCAGCGCCTTGCCGTGCCGGTAATGGTAGAGCTTGAAGTATTCCGGCACGGTGCCCATGACGCGGAAGCCGCGATGGCTGTCGCCCAGCGAAATGGGCACGATCCAGTCGATTTCCGGCCGGCTGGCGATGTCCCGGTAGGTTTTCCAGGTGACGTTGTTGGTCGCGTTGCCGATGCGGAAGACGGAATAAAGCAGGAGGTTCAGGCCGCCGCCGCGCGCGCCCACGATGAGGCCGGTGCCGGAGATGGTGTCGGCGAAACTCTGGCGCGCGCCGGTGCGCACCTTCTCGACGCCCAGGAGCAGCGCCACGCTCACCGCGATGGAGAGAATCGTCAGCAGCGCCGTGAGCTTGCGGTTGGCCAGCGATAGCAGGGCCAGGCGGAGGATAATCATGAGCAAGACCCCCTCATCATGTCCTTCTCCCCAAGGGGAGAAGGGACGCCAGAATTGGCCTCGCCCTTAGTGATAAGGCCGCAGCACACTCCCTCTCCCCTCGGGGAGAGGGTTGGGGTGAGGGGGGACTCGGATGGATGCTCATTCCGTTCCTCCGCGAGAGGTGCGGGCGATGTCCGTGAGGCTGGCGACGCGGGTGAAGCGGGCGCTGAGGCTTTCGTCGTGGCTGACCATGATGAGCGTCGCGCCGGCCGCCGCGATATCCGCGAACAAAAGGTCGAGGAAGGCCTGCTGCCGGTCGCGGTCGAGCGAGGAGGTGGGCTCGTCGGCGACGATCAGTTCGGGCGAGCCGATGAGCGCGCGCGCGGCGGCCACGCGCTGCTGCTGGCCCACGCTCAAGCTCGCCGCCGAGGCGCCTTCGATGAGCGAACGCTCGATGCCGAGGCTTTCGAGCAGCCGCGTCGCCGCCGCGTTGCCGCCGCCCTCCGCTTCGGCGCGGGCGCGCCTGCCGGCCGAGAAGCTCAGCGGCAGCACCACATTGTCGATCACCGAGCCATAGGGCAGGAGATTGAACATCTGGAAGATGATGCCCAGGTGCTCGGCCCGGAAGCGGTCGCGTGCCGCACCCTTAAGCCGTGCGATATCCGTTCCCAGCACGTCGATCGTGCCCTTTTGCGGGGTGACGATGCCGGCAAGCAGGCTCAGGAAGGTGGATTTGCCGCCACCCGAGGGACCGATCAGGAGAAGCCGCTCGCCCTTATGCAGGGTGAAGCGGTCTATCGCGAGCGTGAAAGCGTTCCGGCCGGGCCAGCTGAAAACCACATCCGTCATCAGCACGATGGGCGCGGGCAGCCCCGCGCCGCCTTTCATGGCTGTCATTGCGGTCTGCGGTCCGGTCATGCGGGACCCGGCTGAGCAGTTCCGTAACCGTCGTCGCGAGGCCGCGCAAGCGGCCGTGGAGATCCAGAAACTGGCGCAGCGCTACCGGCTCCTGGATTGCTTCGCTTCGCTCGCAATGACGGAGCAAGACTTCGGGCGGGATGTACTGCCTGGCGATCCAGCATACAACTGCCCCCGGCTTTCACATGATCCCCGTGAGGTCGAGGCTGGGCTTCTCGCGCTTGACCTCGAAACTCGATTGCCCTTTCGGCGTGACCACGGTGACATCGAGTTCCTGGGCGCCGGCGAAGACGTTGAAGTATTCGAAGGTCATGGAGGTGAGCTTCTGCGGCGTCTGGCAGATCAGCTCGTACTCGGCGTGGAACTCGGCGTGGCGGCCAGCTGCTTGCGCCTGGCCTGCCGGGGCGGCCGCCTTCGCTGCGTCCTTCGCCTCATGCCCGGAGCCTTCTTCGTGGCCGTCTTCGAGCGAGACCTTTACCTGCTCCAGTTCGCAGCGCGCTTTCGCCTCCGGCTGGAACAGCGCCAGCGCATTGGCGAGCTTCGCCTTGGCCTCGGCGATTGCCTCCCGCTGCTCCGGCGTGCCTGCCTCATGCTCGAAGCCCACGATGTCGGCGCCCGGAGCCTCAAGGCCCATCAGAAGCTTCTTGCCATCCATCGCGATATTCAGGCGGCCATGCCCATGCACATGGGCGCCGAGCTGCCTGTGTTCCTCCGCGCCCGCGGGGAGGGCGGCGCACGCCAAGCCCGCCGCCAACACGCATGCCGTCCATACCGTTCGCATTCTGGACCTCGCCAATCCGCTTTTTTGCGCATAACGCATGCTTGACAGTAACTCGATTCGTACCCCGGCAAGGATTACGCCGGCAGGGGTGCTGCTTGTCAAGACGGCACATGTAACATTGTTGCATGCGGCGGAAAGTTCCAGTGCGAGGGTAGGGGGAGCGCGTGGGCGGATCTGGTGCTCCATACTGTCCGTATTATCCCTCACCCCTCCCTCTCCCATAAAGAGAGGGAGTGCGGGCACGCCCTTTGTCCGGGCGTTCCCTCTCCCTGTGGGAGAGGGACAGGGTAATGCCCTCTGAGCCTACCTCACGCAACCGGCGCGGGAGCCACACGATCGCTCCAGAGCTTGAACACGATGGAATCGATCAGCGCCTCGAAGGAGGCGTCCACGATGTTGGGCGAGACGCCCACCGTGAACCAGCGCCTTCCGCTCTTGCGGTCCAGGCTTTCGATAAGGACGCGCGTCACGGCGTCCGTGCCCCCTGTGAGGATACGCACCTTGAAGTCCGCCAGCTCCAGATGCTGGATGCTCGGCTGGTAGATGCCGAGGTCGCGCCGCAGCGCCTGGTCGAGCGCATGCACGGGGCCGTTGCCCTCGCCCGCGTTGATGAGCAGCCCGGCCCCGATGCGCACCTTGACGATGGCGTCGGACACGGTGACAAGCTCTCCCTGCGCGTTGTGGCGCCGCTCGACCATGACGCGGAAGCTTTCGACATCGAAGAAGTCCGGCACCTGGCCGAAGGCACGCCGCGCCAGAAGCTCGAAGGAGGCGCCGGCGGCCTCGTAGGCATAGCCTTGCGCCTCGCGCGTCTTCACCTGCTCCAAGAGGCCCCCAAGGCGCGGATCGTCCTTGTCTACCTCCATGCCGATGCGCGCCAGCTCCGCCAGGATGTTCGAGCGCCCGGCCTGGTTCGAGACCAGGAGCCGGCGCGCGTTGCCCACGCTCTCGGGCGGCACGTGCTCGTAGGTGCGCGGGTCCTTGGCGACGGCAGAAGCGTGGATGCCGCCTTTGTGCGCGAAGGCGGACTCGCCGACGTAAGGCGCGTGCCGGTTGGGCTGCCGGTTCAGAAGCTCGTCGAACTGGCGGGAGAAGGCGGTCAGCGTGCCAAGCGCCTCCGCGCTGACCCCGGTTTCGAAGCGGCTCGCATAGTCCTCCTTCAGGATCAGCGTCGGGATGATGGAGGTCAGGTTCGCGTTGCCGCAGCGCTCGCCAAGGCCGTTCAACGTGCCCTGGACCTGGCGCGCGCCCGCGCGGATGGCGGCCAGCGTGTTGGCGACCGCATTCTCGGTGTCGTTGTGCGCGTGGATGCCAACGCGGCTGGGCGGGATGTGGCGGACGACTTCGGCGACGATCTCTTCGATCTCGTGGGGCAGCGTGCCGCCATTGGTATCGCACAGGACCACCCAGCGCGCGCCCGCGTCATACGCTGCTTTCGCGCAAGCCAGCGCATAGGCGGGGTTGGCCTTGTAGCCGTCGAAGAAGTGCTCGCAATCGATCAGCGCTTCGCGGCCGGCGCTTAAGACCGCGTCCACCGAGGCGGCGATGGCTTCGAGGTTTTCCTCGCCTGTGACGCCAAGCGCTACCTCCACGTGGTAATCCCAGGACTTGGCCACGAGGCACACTGCGGCGGCGTTCGCCTGCACGACCGTCTGAAAGCCCGGATCGTTGGAGGCGGACCGGCCCGCGCGCTTGGTCATGCCGAACGCTACGAGTTTGCTCTTAAGTCGCGGCGCGCCCTCGAAAAACGCGGTATCGACCGGGTTCGCGCCAGGGTAGCCGCCCTCGATATAGTCGATGCCCAGCGCATCGAGCCGCTCGGCGATGACGCGCTTGTCCTCCAGCGAGAAATCGACGCCGAGCGTCTGCGCCCCGTCGCGGAGCGTTGTGTCGTACAGATAAAGCCGCTCTTTCATGAGGTATGCTCATTAGCTGGGGTTTGGGCACATACCCTCTCCCCTTGCGGGAGAGGACGGCGGGGCGGCCAGGAACGGGGGGAATCTCCCCTCATCCTGTCCTTCTCCCCATGGGAGAAGGGACGCCTGAATGGCACTCGGAGCGCGCAACACCGTCCCCTCTCCCAGGGGGAGAGGGACAGGGTGAGGGGTTGTGCGCTTTGAATTGCCGCACAGACTGTCCTCAAGAACGCCCCCTGCTTTCCTTCGCACATCGGGCGATCTCCCAGGTGGTTTCGATCTCGCCCGTGGCGGGGTTCTTCGCGTCTTTGAGCGCGATGCCCATCGCGGTAAGCTCATCGCGAATGCGGTCCGCCTCCGCCCAGTTCTTTGCCTTGCGGGCTGCCAGCCGCGCTTCGATGCGTTCCCGCACAGTAGCCTCGTCGATGGCGAGCCGGGCCTTTCCGGAGGCGTGGAGCCGTTCTTCGAAGTCCGCGACGCCCTCAAGGCCCAGCAGCGCGAACGAGTTGAAGAGCTGTCCGGCGAGGCGCTGCTTCACGAGGCCATCAGGCACCGCGCGGATTTCCTCCTCCAGCGCGTGGAGCGCGGCGATGGCCTCCGGCGTGTTCAAATCGTCCCGCAGCGCTTCGGCAAAGGGCGGATAAAGCCCGGCGTCCGTTGCGGACGCGCCTGCCGGCAAGCTCTTGAGAGCCCTGGAGAACTTCACGAGCGCCTGCTTCGCCTGGCCGGTCATGCCCGCCGTCCAGTCGAGCGGCTGGCGGTAATGCGCCATCAGCAACTGATAGCGGATCACCTCTCCGGGCACCTCGTCCAGCAAGCCGGCGATGGTTAGGAAATTGCCAAGGCTCTTCGACATCTTTTGCCCCTCCACCTGGAGATGCCCGTTGTGCATCCAGATGTTGGCCATGAGCTTGGTGCCGTGCGCGCAGGTCGATTGCGCCACCTCGTTCTCGTGATGCGGGAAGACGAGGTCGATGCCGCCGCCGTGGATGTCGAAGACCTCGCCCAAGTGCTTGGCCGACATGGCCGAGCATTCGAGATGCCAGCCAGGCCTTCCGAAGCCCCAGGGGGTTTCCCAGCCCGGTTCGGCGGCCGTGGAGGGCTTCCACAACACGAAATCCATCGGGTCGCGCTTATAGGGCGCCACCTCGACGCGCGCGCCCGCCCGCATCTCGTCGACGGAGCGGCGGGCCAGCGAGCCGTAATCGGGATCGGAAGCGACATCGAACAGCACATGGCCTTCGGCGGCGTAGGTGTGGCCGCGCTCGATCAGGCGCTCGATAAGCGCGACCATCTCCTTAATGTGCTCGGTCGCGCGCGGCTCGACGCTTGGCGGCAAGCAGCCGATGGCGGCGGCGTCCGCGTGGAATTGCGCGGCGGTCTTTTCGGTCAGCTCCCGGATGGAGATGCCTTGCTCCGCCGCGCGCGCGTTGATCTTGTCGTCCACGTCNNCGGGCGCGCATTGCCGATATGGGCGAAGTCGTAGACGGTGGGGCCGCAGACATACATGCGCACGGCCTTGGGGTCGAGCGGCTCGAAATCGTCTTTCTGCCTGGTCCGGGTATTGTAAAGCTTGAGTGTCATAAGCCCTGCCTTGGCTGGCGGGCTTCATATTCACAATGACAATAGCTTGCCGCGCCAGCTTCTATGTTAGCCCGCGATAATAATGCAAGTTTGGTTACTGTAAGCAGCGTGTGCCATGGCGCGACAATCGCCGCAAATGGTCTCGCGGTCAAGCGGGATCGCGAGATAATGAAAATTGAAAGTAAAGCCGGCGTTAGCGCGCAACGCCGTTTTCCCCAACGGATGGGGACTTCCGGTTGCGCTAGGCGGCGGCGCAGCTCATACTCTGCTTAAGCTTGGAACAGAGCAGCCTTCCCCCGGCCATCATGGCCGGCTAAGGGCTGGATATGGACACGATGAATCGCTTTCGCGCTTTGACCGTTATTTGCGCCGCGGTGACCTTGGCCACCGCCGGGGCGCTTGGGGCAGCGGCTCAGAATTGGGGCTGGGGCGGCGGCGACAGCTACAGCCGCGCGCCGGACCGGGGGGGGCCATACGATGCGCCGCCTTACGGGCAGTCCCCCGTGTATGGCCAGCAAGGCGGCGGCGGGCAGCAGCCGGTCTACGGCCAGCAAGGCAATAGCTCTGGTTCTCTTGGCGGCTCGGTCAGTCCGCGCTGCCGTGAGCTTGAGCTGCAATTGACGGGCGGCGCCCAGCCGGCCTCCAGCGATCAGCTTCCCCGGATCGACGCCGACATGCGTCAGGCCGACGCCAGCTTCCGTCAGGCGCAAAGCGAGGCGGACCGCGCCAACTGCTACGACGACATGTTCCTGTTCGGCCGTTCGCTCAAGCGCACCCCGCGCTGCATCGAACTCGACGGGCAGGTGCAAAGGGCGAAGGGCACGCTTGCCCAGCTGAAGGCACAGCGCGATTCGATCGTGCGCGGTACCTCGCCGCGCGGGCGCCACGACGAAATCATCGCCGACCTCGCGCGCAATCGCTGCGGCGACCAGTACACGCGCGAACACGAATCGCAGAGGAGCCGCAGCAGCTCTATCTTCTCGTTCTTCAGCCGGGAGGAGGACGACTCGGGCGATAGCTGGCGGGCATCGCAGTCGAGCTGGTTCGGCGGCAGCGGCGGCTCGGCCTACCGGACCCTTTGCGTGCGCGAATGCGACGGCTTCTATTTCCCGGTCAGCACGGCCACGACCGAGAGCAAGTTCGCCGAGGACGAGGCCAAGTGCCATACGCAATGCGCCGCTCCCGCCGAGCTTTATTATCACCGCATGGACCAGGATGTGGAGCAGATGGTCTCGCTCAGGGGCGCGCCCTACAGCCAGATGCCCAACGCCTTCCGCAACCGGAAGGTCTACATCAGGGGATGCTCCTGCAACGCCAGCGAATATTCGCGCGAGGAGATCGCCAAGTCCGAGGAGGCGATTAAGACATCGAAGCGGGCTGACGCCAGCGCCGGCGTCAAGTCTCCGGCCGGCTCCGACGCCGCCTTCGCGCGCCGCATCAGTCAGGCGGTGCAGAATGCGCCCGCTCAGCCGGAAGGCCAGCCGGCGCCGGCTCAACCGGGGCCTGCCACGCCACCGCCTGCTCAATCCGGACCCGCCACGCCGCCGCCCGCCGCTGGCTCCTGGACCCCAGGCGTGGAGACGCAGCAGCCGCCTGCCGCAGGCCCGGCGCAGTAGCGGAGCTGAGTTCGCGCATAGGCGGCGGTTCAAGGCACAGCCAAACGTCAATGCACCGTGCAGACCATGCACGGGTCGAAAGAGCGCACGATGTGCTGGACGGCGATGGGCGAGGTTTCGCCTTTCCTGACGGCCGCGCCGACGAGAGCCTGCTCGCAGGCGCCCGGCTGGCCCGCGCCATCGCGGGGGGAGAAGTTCCAGGTGGTTGGCGCCACGATCTGATAGTTGAAGATGCGCCCTTTGCGGATTTCGAGCCAATGGCCGAGGGAGCCGCGCGCGGCCTCGACCAAGCCCTCGGCCCTGGCCTCGTCCGGCATGGCGGCGTGCAGGCAGAAGGGTTCGCCCGGCCTCATTTCCCAAATCCAGCGCTCCATCAGCGGAACGAGCCGGGCCACCTCGATCAGGCGGGCGATCACGCGGCTTCTTGCATTGGCCCGGCCGCTGGCGGCGAGATCGCGCACAAGCGGGTGGCCGTCCACGAGTTGGCGGGCAAGCGCCCCGGTCTCGGCCACAGCACCTCCGAGCCTCGGCGCCTTGCACCAGCTATAGGCATCCGGCGCATCGGCGTCGGGCACGGTCAGCCCTCGTGAAGGCTCGCGGGGGCCGCCGGCACGGATCAGCCACGAGGAGGCGTGGTCCTCGGCGATGGCGGAGGCGTCGAGCGCGCTTACAGTGCCTGCGCGATAGACGCCGCGTGCGAAGGCTGGCGTGCCGTTCTGGGCATAAGCGCCATAAGATAGGAAGAGATCCGGGCCGTGGCCTAGCGCCTCAAGGCCAAGCGCTTCGGAAAACGCGAGGAACCGGCCGGAATCGCTTTGCCTTGGGGCCTCCGTCCCGGCCCATGCGGCGAGGGCGCCCGCATTCGAAAGCGCGGCAACGCTTTCGAGCGAATCGCCAAACAGGGTGCCCTCAAGAAAGCGGCGCAAGCCTGTTACGATGCCGCTCAGCCGTGCCTGCTCCGGCCGCCCGATGGCACGCGCGGCGCCGCCCGGCTGAAGCGACAGCGTATGCGGCCAGTGCCCGGCCACAAGCCCCATGATGTGCAGGAAGGCAGCGCGGGCGGGGATGAACTCGCGTTGCGCCGGTCCGCCCATGGCGCGGAACCGCGCTGCTTGCTCATGCCAGGGCTCGCCCGCATAAACGCCTTGCGCGAAATCCGGCATGAAGAACATGTAGAAATGGGTCAGATGGTCGGCCACGGTCTCGGCCGCGAGGATCAGGTTTTGCAGGTGTGCACCGTTTTCGGGCGGCGTCAGCCCTTGCGCCAAGGCCAGCGCGTTCGCGGCGGCAAGCGATTGCGAAACCGAGCAGATGCCGCAGATGCGCGGCGCGTAGACGAGCGCGTCGGCGGGTGCCTTGCCGGGCAGGATCTGCTCGAAACCGCGATAAAGCGGCGAGTTCACGTAGGCGGCCGTAACAGCGCCATCCGCAACGTCGAGCTTAATCTCAAGGTCGCCCTCGACCCGGTTGAACGGGCCAACAACAAGCCGACTCATTTCTTTTGCTTCCCTGAACCGGCGCCAGGTGCCCGCGAGATCGTCTCGGCCTGCGCGTTGCGGCGCAGGCGCTCGGGCGTCGCGGCCTTGGCAAGGGCGGCCAGCGCCACGAACCAAGCCTTGGGCATGTCGGCCGGCAGGCCGAGCGGAATGCCGCCGCGCTTGGGCGTCTCAAGGTAGGGATAGTCGCGCTCGCCGAAGCCTGGCTCGGTGCAGCCGATGCAAGGGTAGCCGCCCCGGATGCAGGAGCCCTCGCCGTTCCAGGGCCGGATGTTGCAGTCGCCATGCGCCTGCGTGCCGATGCAGCCGAGGTTTTCCATCAGGCAGCCGAGCTGGCCCGGTTCGTGGGCCGCGGCCTTGTATTCGTAATACTCGTTGCGCGGGCAGCCATGGTGCACAAGGTGCTCCGTGAAGAAGCGTGGCCTTCCGGATTCGTCGAGGTCTTGGACCCCAAGCTGGCCGAGCGACAGCAGATCGAGTGTCTCCGTAACCCAGGCGGGATGCACAGGGCAGCCCGCGATGTTGATGACGGGCAGGCCGGAGCGCGAACGGAAGCCCGCGCCTAAAAGCCCGCCCGGCTCGCGCCCTTCGAAGGCAAGGCCGCAGGCTTCGGTGACATTATCTCCGGCGGCGGTAATCCCGCCATAGGCGGCGCAGGAGCCGATGGCTATGACATGGCGTGCCGCCCGCGCCATCTCCGCGACGATCCGCGCCATCGGGGTCTCGCTTCCGGCCATGATGTGGAACCGGCCCGAGCCGCGCGGGCCACGCAAGACCGCTCCTTCCACGCAGAGGATATTGAGCGGCTGCTCCCGCGCCTGGATGCGGCGCAAGAGATCGCCGAGGCCGGCGCCGCCCGGTGCGCTCAGGGAGGGATGCGAAAGCACGCCGATCCGGGCCAGATCGAGCGCGGAGAACAGGTCCGGCGCTTCCGCACCCAGCAGCGACATGGTGCAGCCCCCGCAGCCGCCCGATTGCAGCCAAAGCAGCGTCTGCGTCTCGCGGACTGGCATATCAAGCGGCATCGCGGTCTTGGGTTCTGGGAATGCAAAGGGTGAACACCGCGCCGCCTTCGGGATGATTGGAGGCGCAAAGCTGCCCGCCGATGTCCCCGGCTAGTCCGTAGCTCACATAAAGGCCGAGGCCCAGCCCTTTTCCAAGCGGTTTTGTGGTGAAGAAGGGTTCGAACAGCTTCCGCATCGCCTCCGGCGCGATACCCGGGCCGTGGTCGCGGACGCCGATGGCGATCCACTCGCCGCTCTGGGCCGCGCCGATCTCGATAATGGGGGCTTCAAGGCCGGCCATCGCATCGAGCGAATTCTGGATCAGGTTCACCAGGATCTGATGGACCGCGCCCCGGGGGCCTACCGCCGTAAGATCCTCCGGCACATCCAGGGCAACTTCAGGCTTCGCGCGCGCGGTCTTGACGACCCAGCTTGCCGCGGTGCCGATGACCCGTTTCAGGTTGAATTCCTCGGCGGGCTCGGCCTGGGTGCTCGACAGCCGCCGCAAATCCTGAACGATCTCGCTGGCCCGCGTAGCCCCTTCGAGCGTGCCGTCGATAAGGGGCTCGATATCGGCCAGCACGCGGCCGATCTTCAGCTCCTCGCGCAGCGCCTCAAGCTCGTCCCCCCGCATCCCCGCATTCACCGCTTCGAGATAGCGGCGCACGCGCAAGCCATATTTCTTGAGCGCGTGCATGTTCGCGAACACGAAGCTGATCGGGTTGTTCAGTTCGTGGGCCACGCCCGCGACGAGGCGGCCGAGGGCTGCCATCTTTTCCGAAAAGACGAGATGCTGCTGCGCTTGCTGGAGTTCGCGGTGCGCCTTGTCCAGCCGCTTATAGGCGCGGCGCAACTCGCCCAGAGGCCTGCCGACCATCACGCTGCCCGCGTAGCGTCCCCGATGGTCGAAGCGGGCGGAGCAGTTCATCGCGAAAGGGGCTGGTACGCCGGCCGGGTCCTTGAGGTTCATCTCGCAATCGGCAACCGCGCCGTCGACGTGGAGCCTGGCCAGCATCTGTCCGGCCTTGTCCGCGCTCTGGGTGTCGAAAATGGCGGAGAGCGGCTGGCCCGCCAGTTCCGCCTCGCTCAAGCCCGTCGCCCTTTCGAGGGCGGAATTGACACGCTGGATGCGGCCCAAGCGGTCGCAGACCGCCAGCACATCCGCCATCGACGAGAAAACGCTTGAGATCAGTGTCTGCGCTTCTTCGAGGGCGGCGTTCTTGCCCTCAAGATCGGCCTGGTTCTGCACCAGCTCCGCGTAGACGGCATCCATCTTCTGGATGACCTCGATCCAGGCGTCCTCGCTGGGCTCGCCGATCGATACGGCATGAGCCACCCCCGCGCGGGCGAGAAGGCTCTGCTCCTGGCTTGCCGGACCCTGGCCTGGCTTCATCGTCCTGCCCCCCGCCCGGCTGAACTGTGCATTTCGCAAGAGCAGCGGATGCGTGGTTCCGCCCTGAACGGAAGTTCCACCCCCTCATCCTGTCCTTCTCCCCATGGGAGAAGGGACCCCTGAATCAGCCGCAGCGGAACTTCTAGCGTCCCCTCTCCCAGGGGGAGAGGGACAGGGTGAGGGGAGATTCCCTCGGTCAAGGCCGCATCCGGCGCAACATGCGCGACCGTCCATTCGCGAGGGAACGGCGCAGCGGAACCGCCGCGGTAATCAAATCCTGCCATCACATTACCGAGGCGTATTTCTTGGGCGCCTTCACGGGCAGCCCCTCGATCTTCTCCAGGCCGTAGCGTTCGAGCTTGGCGCGGAGCCCGACGCGCGAAAGGCCCAGCTCCTTGGCGGCCTTGCTCTTGTTCCAGCGGTGGCGGATGAGGCTTTCGCGCAAGATACAAGCCTCAAGGGTCTCGATGCGCTCGCGCAAGCTGCCTTCGAGGCTGGCGATGGCGAGGTCCGGCTTGGCTGCCTCCCCGGACGCCGGCGCCTGCAAAATCTGGCGCGAAAGGTGCTCGGCGCCGATCACGCCGCTCTCCGGCCCCATGACGAGCAGATGCTGGATCTCGTTTTGCAGTTCCCGCACATTGCCGGGCCAGCCATAGTTTTTCAGGCACTCGATGGCTTCCCGCGAAAGGCCCTTCACGGACTTGCCGAGCTGCTTTTGCGCCCGTTCGAGAAGCGTTTTCGCGAGCACCGGAATATCCATGCGCCGCTCGCGCAAGGCCGGCACCTGGATCGATACCGTGGCGATNNTTGGTGGCCGAGATCACCCGCACGTCGACGCTGCGCGTCTGGCGGCTGCCCATGGGCCGGATCTCGCACTCCTGCAAAACCCGCAGGAGCTTGGCCTGAAAAACCGGGGAAATTCCGGCGATCCCGTCGAGAAAAATGGTGCCGCCATCGGCGCGTTCGAACAGGCCGGCGTGCTCCTCGACCGCGCTGGAAAAGGCGCCGCGCCGGTGGCCGAACAGCTCGCTTTCCAGCACCTCGTCCGGCAAGGCGGCGCAGCTTTGCACCACGAAGGGCCGGTTCCAGCGCAGGCTGTTGTAATGAAGCGCGCGCGCGACGAGCTGCTTGCCCGTGCCGGATTCGCCCGCGATCAGCACGGACACGTCGTAGGGCGCCACCCGCCGCATGCGGTCGCAAACCGCGTTCATCGGGCTATCCGCATCGCGCACGATGCCGTCGCCCGCGCGATAGTGCTGCCTGAGCCCCTCGCGGCGGGAGGCGACGATGTTCTCGGCGCGGTTCGAGGACATTTTCAGCTCGACGGCGAGAAGCTGGTTCTGCCGCTGCAGCTCGTAGAGCCGCACGGCGTTCTTGAGCGTGAGCGTCAGGCTTTCGGGCTGCCAGGGCTTGGTCACATATTGATAGATGCCGGCCTCGTTGACGCCCTGGATGATGTCCTCGGCGTCGGTGTAGCCCGAGATAATCATGCGCACCGCGTCCGGCCAGCGCTCGCGCACGGTCTTCAGGAACTCGACGCCCGTGATGCTTGGCATGCGCTGGTCGCAGAGTACGACCTGCACCGCCTCTTCGGCCAGGATGGCCTCGGCTTCGCGCACGGAGGTGGCTTTGAACACCGTGAAATCGTCTTCGAGGATGCGTTCGAGGGCTTCGACGCTCCTCAACTCGTCGTCGATGACGAGCACGGAGGGACACCTGCTCATGGCGCGCTCCGCTCCTGGGCCTTAAGGCCGCGGTCGCGATGGCGCGCGATGGTGACGGGCGTGCGGGATTTGGGCACCTTGCGCACGAAATTGTAGCGAGCCACGTGGTAGCTCGGGTCGAAACCGTAGAAGTTAAGCCTCATGCGGGACAACTCTTCCTCCCGGTACTTGGCGAGCGGTTTGACCGCTTCTTCCGCCGCACGCGTGCTTTGCTTTTTGTCAAGACGGTGCGCCAAATCCGGCGCTTCGGCAAGAGCAATAGCGCGGGCGCGCACCTCGCGGGCAAAATCGCCGGGCGTGCCGCCGAACCGGGCGTTCGCAAGCCCGATGCTCACCGCTTCCACGGAGCCCATGGGAAGCCTTCTCCTCATCGTCGCCCGCGCCATGTCCCGGCCGGCGTGAAGCGGCAGCGAATAGGTCCAGAACTCCGATCCGTAGAGGTTTCCCATGTCCTTGTAATGCGGGCTCAGAACGACACCTTCGCGCAGCCAGACGAAATCGGCGGCGCGGGCAAGAAAAACGCCTCCGGCGCCAGCATTGCCCTGTAAGGCGGCCACGGTCAATTTGCCTTCCGTACTAAGGATGGCTTGGGCAAGATCGTCGATGGCGCCGATGTTCCGCCAAGACTCGTCCGCCGGGCTTTGGGCCGCCTCGATGAGATTGAGGTTCATGCCGTTGGACCAGAAATCGGGGCCGCCCATGAGCACGAGCACGCGCGTGGGCCGCGCCAGCGCCGCGCGGTACGCCTCGGCCAGGCGCTCGCAGGCTTCCGTGCCCATCGCGCCGTTATGGAAGCGGAAGTGCAGGAAGCCCGCGCCGCCTTCCTCCTCGTAGGAAATTTCGCGATAACCCTCGGCGCTGTCCACCGGGATGGCGGGCAGGTCCGCAAGCGCATCGCCAAGCACGCGCGTGGCGGGCAGCTTGAAAGGGTAGGGGCTTTTCGCATCGCGAAGGTGCCCGATCCACACGGCGCCATCGGCGGTGGCGATGGCCACGGCGGGGCCGCTTACTGCAACCGCCTCGCCGGGGGTGCCCTTGAGATGCGGGGCGGGGTGCGCGTCGTAGAGGTAAACGCCGCGGCCGAGAATGCTGCTCCTGAGACCGGGATTGCCATCGGCGCTCCGGATTTTGCGTAGCACGGCGGCGAGGGTGTCCTGCTGCCAGCCGATGGAGCGGTCCGCCTGCTTCACGGCAGGCTGCCAAGTGCCAGAATCGGCATTCCGGTCTGCCGTCCTGTCTACCGATAGAGGGCACAACCCCTCACCCTGTCCCTCTCCCCATGGGAGAGGGGACGCTAGAATTCCCGCTGCGGATAGTTCAGGGGTCCCCTCTCCCATGGGGAGAGGGACAGGGTGAGGGGAGATTCGCTGTGGCTCATATCCGCCGCGCTCGAAGCGCCCCAAAGCCTCGAAAACTGCGTTCACGGCGGCCTCGGTCACCTCGTTGCGGTAGAGGCTGGACTTCGTGGCCTCGCGCATCGAAAAACCGGCGGACGCCCAGACCGGCCCGGCGTCCATCTCCTGTTCGGCCTGGAGCACGGTCACGCCCCAGCGCGGGTGGCCCTTCAGAATGGCCCAATCGAGCGCGGACGGCCCCCGGTCGCCGGGAATGCCGGGATGGACGATGAAGCAGGGCAGCGCGCGCCACACACTTTCGGGAATGGCACGCTTGAGGAACGGCGCGACCAGGCAATCCGGCTCGAACAGCGCCACCGCCTCTTCCGTCACCGCGTCGTTGATGTCGAATTCGACCGAGATCTCGTGGCCAGCCGCCTCCAGCTCCACGAACAGCCTTTGGCAGAGGCTATTGAAACTGTGGGTGAGGAGCAGGATACGCATGATATCAGACCCGCGAATGTTTGGCGAAAGCCCCCTCCCCCCAGCCCTCTCCCGCAAAGGGGAGAGGGAGCCCTGGCGTACCCGTTGAGCGGGCGTTCCCCTCTCCCCATCCGCATCCGCTCGCGGATGCGGAAGCGAAAAGAGGCAAGCTCGCCAAGGCGAGCTTGCTGGGAGAGGGAACAGGGGTGAGGGGGCTTGTACCCGCTCGTTTCGTTCTCAAGCAACCTTCCACATCGCTCAGCAAATCCGGGGCAGGGGGTCGCCCGCCAGCCAGTCCACCACGCGGCTGCCACCGAATTTGGTTCGCATCTGCACGAAGGAGTGCGCGTCCGCCACCACCTCGCCGATAATCGCGGCATCTCGGCCGAGCGGGTGGGCGCGCATGGCGGCAAGCAGAGGTTCCGCGTCCGGAGCGGCGCAGATCGCGACGAGCTTGCCTTCGTTGGCGATATAAAGCGGATCGAGGCCAAGCAGTTCGCAGGCCGCCAGCACGTCCGGCTTGAAGGGGATGGCGTCTTCGACGAGGCGCATGCCCACGCCCGATTGCTGGGCGATCTCGTTGAGCGTCGAGGCCAGCCCGCCGCGTGTCGGGTCGCGCAAGACATGGATGGCGGGAACGGCTGCAACCATCTCCGCCACAAGGCCGTGCAATGCCGCGCTGTCGGAAAGAATCTCGGTCTCGAAAGTCAGGTTCTCGCGCTTGGAAAGCACCGCGATGCCGTGATCGCCAAGCGTCCCGCTGACGAGGATCGCATCGCCAAGGCTCGCGCGGTCGCCGGAGATGTGAACGCCCGGAGGCACTACGCCGATAGCGGCGGTGGTAATGAAAACGCCATCGCCCTTGCCCTTCTCGACGACCTTGGTGTCGCCCGTGACGATGGGCACGCCTGCGTTAAGGGAAGCCCGCGCCATGCTCGCCACGATGCGTTCCAGATCGGCGAGCGGAAAGCCTTCCTCCAGCACGAAGGCGGCGGAGAGGTAAAGCGGCCGGGCGCCCGCCATCGCCACGTCGTTGATCGTGCCGTGCACCGAAAGCGAGCCGATATCGCCGCCCGGAAAGAACAGCGGCGAGATCACATGCGCATCGGTGGTCATGACCATGCGGCCGGCCGCGACCTCGAAAGCGGCCTGGTCATTGGCTTGCGCGAGCCATTCGTTATCGAAATAGCGATGGAACAGGGTGCGGATCAGCTCGGCGGTGGCGCGGCCGCCCGCACCGTGCGCCATCTCGACCGCGCCCTTGAGCGCGGCATCGCTGCCCGGAAACCGGCTCCCTGGCGCGCTCATGCTGCGTCTCCTCCGGCAACCGGCCCGGCCTTCCCCCTCTCCCCTTGGGGAGAGGG
>PMBZ01000174.1:29296-31181 GCA_003153975.1 Hyphomicrobiales bacterium | reverse complement strand
CAGGAGTTCCTGCAGGTCGATACGACGAACATCCTGTTCATCTGCGGCGGCGCCTTCTCCGGCCTCGAAAAGATCATCGCCCAGCGCGGGCGCTCGACCTCGATCGGCTTCAGCGCCAAGGTATCGTCCGAGGACGACCGGCGCATGGGCGAAATCCTGCGCGCCGTCGAGCCGGAGGATCTGTTGAAGTTCGGGCTGATCCCCGAGTTCATCGGCCGCCTGCCGGTGCTGGCAACGCTTGAAGACCTCGACGAGGCGGCGCTGGTGAAAATCCTCAGCGAGCCCAAGAACGCGCTCGTCAAGCAATACCAACGCCTGTTCGAGATGGAAGGCGTGCAACTCACGCTGTCGGTGGAGGCGCTCAAGGCCGTATCCCGCAAGGCCATCGACCGCAAGACCGGCGCCCGGGGCCTGCGCTCCATCATGGAATCCATCCTGCTCGACAGCATGTTCGAGCTGCCCAGCTTGAAGGGCGTCGAGGAGGTCGTGATCAGCCCCGAGGTCATCGAAGGCAACGCCAAACCCTTGCGCATCTACGCCGAGCGCTTAGATGAGTCGAGTGCATAAGAGGCTGGTTTGGTCCACACAAACCGAATTTTATGTTCCGGCGATCCTTCTGGATTACCTCTGAGTGCGCGCGTCGCGGTAACCTTTCCGCAACGCAGCATTTTGAGCTTTCCCATTTTTGAAGCATGATACTGCAGGTTGCAGCCGTGCTATACCGATAATGTACCGGGTGGCCCCATGGGCGATCCGGCAGTGCCCTAGCGGCCGAACCGCTGCTTGCTTACTAGGAGACTGACATGACGAGCCCATCCGATCTTTCTAAAACGTCCGGTCCCAGCGAGATTTTCCCGGTACTGCCGCTTCGCGATATCGTAGTTTTCCCCTATATGATCGTGCCCCTGTTCGTCGGCCGCGAGAAATCGATTAACGCGCTCGACGAGGTGATGCGCACCGACCGGCAAATCCTGCTGGCCGCGCAGAGGAACGCGGGCGACGACGATCCAGAGCCGGATGCCATCTACACGATGGGCACGCTTGCCACCGTCCTGCAGCTCCTGAAGCTGCCCGATGGCACCGTGAAAGTGCTGGTCGAAGGCACGGCGCGCGCCAGGATCAAGCACTTCACGGACAAGGAAGACTATTTCGAGGCCGAGGCGGAGCGCATCGAGGAGACGCTCGGCAATCACGACGAGATCGAGGCCTTCGCCCGCTCGGCCGTGAGCCAGTTCGAGAACTACGTCAAGCTCAACAAGAAGATTTCGCCCGAGGTGCTGGGCACGCTTTCGCAGATCGACGACTACTCCAAACTCGCCGATACGATCGCCTCGCATCTGGCCATCAAGATCGGCGACAAGCAGGAAATCCTTGAGCAGCTTTCGGTTTCCGAACGGCTTGAGCGCGTCTTCACGCTGATGGAAAGCGAGATTTCGGTGCTTCAGGTCGAGCGCAAGATCCGCAGCCGCGTGAAGCGCCAGATGGAGAAGACCCAGCGNNAGCAGATGAAGGCCATTCAGAAGGAGCTGGGCGACTCCGACGAGCGCGACGATATCCAGGAGTTCGAGGAGAAGATCGAGAGCACCAAGCTCTCCAAGGAGGCCAAGGACAAGGCTGTCGCGGAGCTGAAGAAGCTCAAGCAGATGAGCCCGATGTCGGCCGAGGCGACGGTGGTTCGCAACTACCTTGACTGGATGCTTTCGATCCCGTGGAGCGTCAAGGGCAAGGTCAAGAAGGACCTGGACGAAGCGCAAGCGGTGCTGGACGAGGACCATTACGGCCTTGAGAAGGTGAAGGAGCGGATCGTCGAGTACTTGGCCGTCCAAAAGCGGACGAACATGCTGAAAGGTCCGATCCTCTGCCTCGTCGGCCCTCCCGGCGTGGG
>PMBZ01000174.1:0-29266 GCA_003153975.1 Hyphomicrobiales bacterium | reverse complement strand
GGCATGGACTTCCGCGGCGACCCGGCTTCGGCGCTGCTTGAGGTGCTCGACCCCGAGCAGAACCACGAGTTCAACGACCATTACCTGGAGGTCGATTACGACCTGTCCAACGTGATGTTCGTGACCACCGCGAACACGCTCGACATTCCGCCGGCCCTCAAGGACCGTATGGAGATCATCCGGCTCGCGGGCTACACTGAGGACGAGAAGCTTGAGATCGCCAAGCGGCACCTGATGCGCGGCCAGATGGAGGCCCACGGCCTGCAGCCCAACGAGTGGACGGTGGCCGACGAAGCCATCACGGAGATCATCCGCCGCTACACGCGGGAAGCCGGCGTCCGCAGCCTTGAGCGCGAGATCGCCAAGCTCGCCCGCAAGGCCGTGAAGGAGATCGAGAGCGGCAAGGCCACGGCTGTGCACGTCACGATGGAGAACGTGGGCGACTACCTGGGCGTTCAGAAGTTCCGCTACGGCGAGGCCGAGACGGAGGACCAGGTCGGCGTGGTTACCGGCCTTGCCTGGACCGAGGTTGGCGGCGAGCTGCTGACGATCGAAGGCGTGATGATGCCAGGCCGCGGCCGCATGAACGTCACGGGCAACCTGCGCGACGTGATGAAGGAGTCGATCCAGGCCGCGAATGCCTATGTTCGCAGCCGGTGCATCGCCTTCGGCATCGAGCCGCCGATGTTCGAAAAGAAGGACATCCACGTGCACGTGCCGGAGGGCGCCACGCCGAAGGACGGGCCTTCGGCAGGCGTCGCCATGGGAACCGCGATCATCTCGGTGATGACCGGCATCCCGGTGCGCCGCGACGTGGCCATGACGGGCGAGATTACGCTGCGCGGACGCGTGCTGCCCATCGGCGGCCTCAAGGAGAAGCTGCTTGCGGCGCTCCGCGGAGGCATCAAGCGCGTCATCATTCCGGAGGAGAACGCGAAGGATCTCGCGGAAATCCCGGACAATGTGAAGAACGCGCTTGAGATCATTCCGGTCGCGCGCATGGACGAGGTGCTCGCCATAGCGCTCGCCCGCAAGCTTGAGCCCATCGAGTGGGACGAGGCCGCGGCGATGGCGGCGGCTGCCAAGATGAAGGATATGGGCGCGCCGCTGAGCGCGGACAGCTCCGGCGGGCTTCCGCACTAGGCTGGCAATGTCATCCCGGAACCGGCTTTGCCGGTATCCGGGTTCTTTCCACACTCACCCCCCTGCTTGTTGCGATCCCGGATAAGCGCTGAGGCGTTTGCCGGGATTTCGGCGTTCCCATGCCACCGTGAGCGTTTGGGAAGGCCCCCTCACCCTGTCCCTCTCCCGCGAGGGGAGAGGGAACGCCGAAATTACCCTCTGCGCTGTGGACAGGGCACGTCCCCCTCTCCTCCACAGCATCCGCATGCGGATGCTGCCACTTATAGTGGCAAGATCGCCAAGGCGAGTTTGCTGGGAGAGGGGTAGGGGTGAGGGGGAAGCCGCACATGCCGCGATTTGTGCTGGCTCACCGCTGCAAATTTGAAGAAGCTTGCAAACAATTACCTACACGGCGGGTTCTAATCGCGATAACGTGCGGCAGCGCCTGTGCGCCCGCGCGCGCCAGCGGGAAGCCCTAATCATGCAGGTTTTTTTAAAACATGAACTTTAAGCCCGAGGAAGATTTCACGGAGGCCGCCCGGCCGGAACCTCTCTTCAGCAAATGGTTCGACCAGGCGGAGCGCGCCGAGGCCAACGACGCCAATGCGATGTCGCTGGCGACGGTGGATGCGTCGGGCATGCCGAATGTACGCATCGTGCTTTTGAAGGGCGTGGACCAGCGCGGCTTCGTATTTTACGGCAACGCCGAAAGCGCCAAGGGCAAGGAGCTTCTGGCCAACCCGAAGGCGGCGCTTTGCCTGCACTGGAAGTCGCTGCGGCGGCAGATACGCGTCCGGGGCATCGTCGAGCAGGTGAGCGCGGCGGAGGCCGACGCCTATTACGCGTCGAGGCCGCTGGGCAGCCGCATTGGCGCCTGGGCCAGCCAGCAGTCGCGCCCGCTTGAAAGCCGCGAGGTGTTGAAACAGGCCGTTGCCCACTTCGAGAAGGAGTTCCAGGGGCTAAACCCGGCGCGTCCGCGCTATTGGGTGGGGTTCCGCGTTATTCCCCTGGAGATAGAGTTCTGGGCCGACCGGCCGTTCCGCCTCCACGACCGCATTCAGTTCTCTCGCGAGAACTTGGATGCTCCCTGGACCAAGGCCCGGTTGTATCCATAGACGCGGAACGTGGAAGCCCGCGCGGTTGCGAGCGCGGCGAAGCAATCCAGGGCAACAACTACCCGCCGGAGTGCACTATTTCTGGATCGCCGCGGCGCCGTTGGCGCCTCGCGATGAAGTCTCGGCGGCACTTAGCGGCTCAAGTGCCGTGGTGCGAGCGTAGACGGCGGCGATCTTGTCAGCGTAAAGAAGGCGCCAGCCGGGCAGCGTCTCCATCACGGCCCTGACGGGCGACGCGGCATCCACGAGGGTCCATTGGATAGCGCGCTGCTCAAGCGTCCGCACAAGGCGCTCGCGGCTGGGGCGGACCAGTTCCATATACTCGTCGAGAAATTTGTCGCCGTACATGTCGGCGCGGCCGTCGATGAAGGGCCGGACGCCGTTGAAGATGAGAAAGCCGCCGAAATTGTACTCGTTGAGCACCGGCTTGGCGGCAAGAGCTGGTGGAACATGCGCGAAGACGGCGCTTGGCGAGGTGAACATGTCCTCGCGGTGGACCGGGTGGGCGAGGCGGAAGCCGGATGCCGCGATGGCGGCGGCGAGCGAAAGGGCTGCCGCCGGTGTCCACGCCCACGATGCGCGGCCCTGCTGCGGCCTGCCCAGGACCAAGCCCAGCGGGCCTGAGAAAAGCAGCGAGCCCGCGACGCCAAAAAGCATCTGGTGGCGGGTGTGCAGGAGGCCAAGATGCAGGAGCCCCATCAGCAAGAGCAGCCGCAGCATCGGTACCCGCACGCCGCGCGTCAGGCTTACATAGAGTGCGGCCATCAGCGCGAGTTCCAGAGGCGGGGTGGTCTGGAAATCGAGGCTTTTCCACTCGCCGATGAGCGCCAAGTTTTTCATGCTCAACAATTCGGCGGGGAAGGCAAGGCCGCGCCAGCCATGCGGCGTAAGCAGAGCGGCCAGCACGGTGCAGGCCAGGAACAGGGTCCATTTGCGGGCGGCCGCCTGCCATTGCGCGCCAGCCGCTATCGTGGCCTCAAGGCCGAGCGCGCCCGCCAATGCGAGGCCGAAGATGAAGCTGCCGTGGAGGTTCGCCCAGAGCGTCATGAGCGGGAGCATGAGCCAGGGCACGCGCCCCCGTTCGCCCGCGATGAGAAGCCCGGCCGTCCAGGCTTCGATGAGCGGAAGTGCCAGAAGGTGCGGTCGGGCGAGCAGCGAGGCGGCGATGCAGCCGGCGCTGACGAAAAGTGTCACGGCCGCGGGCAGGGGAAGGAGCCAGCGGGACAAATGCCGCGCCAGAAGTCCGAGCGTCAGCGCCACCGCCGCGCCAAAAAGGATAAGCACGCCGCTCCAGCCGCCCAGCCGGTAGGCGATCGCCATGAGGACTTCCGATAGCCATTCATGTGCCACCCACGGCGCGCCGGCGAAGGTGTAGGAGAAGGGATCGGTGTGGGGCACGGCGAGATGCTGAAGGATCCAGGAGCCTACCGCGATGTGCAGGTAGGTATCGCCGTCGTTCAATATCCGCGGCAGGAACAGGCAAAGGATGTAGCCGCCAAGTGCTGCGGGTATCCAGAGCGGAAGCCGTTCGGACAGGTGCATGCCAGAGCCTTTATGCGGGCCGGCGCCCGCGAGCCAAGTTGCGGCCAAGCCGCCGCCAGGACAGCATTGGCGGCCGGCCTTGTTCCGGGCTGTTGCAGGCGTGTCATATCCAATTCTTCTGAATCTTTCGCGTGGCAGAGCTGACGGTTGCGCACGCCCAAACGGCGCGGCGGAACTATCGGAATAATCGGGTTTGAAAAAAAGCTGCCTCCGCGCAGCGGAACGAATTGCGTCTTTCACGGCAAAAAGCTATTTACATAGGGAATGTTGCGGTTCGATAATTTCTCTGTTGTTCGGGGGCAAGTGCCGTGCGGCTGCATATGGCCTTCCTTGTCAGCATTGCATTGTTTACTCCGGCGCGAGTTGGGGCACAGGACGGGGGATTCTCCAAGACCGTGAGGCTCAACGGAGCCGATTATTCCCTTGAGGTGTCGCAAACGCCCAAGGGTGAGGAATACGGGTATTTCATGCCCGGCAGCGAATGGCCCAAGGATTTCGACGGCCTGGCCGCCGTCCAGGTGTGCTGGGAAAATCCGGCTCCGGAATTCGAACGCGAGCGCGCGTTGGTCCGCGATGCGGTTCAGAGCACCTGGGTTAAATACTCCAGGCTGGAGTTCCGGGGGTGGCGGCCGTGTGCGGCGCGCAGCCGTGGCATAAGGATCTTCGTTACGGACGATGGCCCTTACACAAAAGGCCTTGGGCGCAGCCTCGATGGCGTTCCGCAAGGCATGGTTTTAAATTTTACTTTTGGTGCATGGTCGCCAAGCTGCGCGTCTCCGGCCGAGTACCGGGATCTCTGCATCAAGAGCATCGCAGTCCACGAGTTCGGGCACGGCGTCGGGTTTGTGCACGAGCATAACAGGCACGATAGGCCGGGTGAGTGCATCAAGGCTCCGCAGGGAACGAGCGAAGGAGCCGTCCCGCTGACGCCTTACGATCCCAGCTCTGTCATGAACTATTGCAATCCAAACTACAATAATAACGGCGAACTTAGCGCTCTCGATATCGAAGCACTTCAAAAGAAATACGGAAAGAATTGATGCCAGCGCACCTAACCCTGACAAAGCGCTTTACGCTGATGGCTGCCGCTTTTGCCTTTGCATTCTGGCCGGGCACGGCTGGGGCCGAGATGCCTGACCGGCTTGCGGAGATCGCTCGCGACTCCATCGTCTATATTCACTACAGCTTCGTTCGCGAGGACGGCACGCCGGAGACAGCCACAGGCACCGGCTTCGTTGTTACTTCGAGCGGATATGTTTTGACGGCCTCCCATGTCTTCCGGAAATGGAGCGAGCTGCCGGCAGACGTCAAGAGGAGCACGAAGATTTACGGCTCGCTGTTCGACAAGCCGGGCGACAGCATATCGCCAGACTACGTGCTGACCATCGCCGATCTTGGCGAGGCGGAGGGGCGGGATGTGGCGCTGCTCAAACTGCCCGATGATGCCATGGTGAGATCGGCCGCCCCCATTTGCCTCGGCAAGGCTGACCGGAGCGTTGCGACTGGCCAGCAGATCTTCGCCTTCGGCTTTCCCTTCGACCAGAATTTTCAGCCCGTTTCCGGGCATCTCGGCACGCTCAACGCTCCTGGCGAGCGATGGTTTGCCGAAAGTCCCTTCACGCGCGGCATGAGCGGCGGCCCCGTTTACAGCGCTCGCGGCTATGTGATGGGCATCGTGAATGGCGGGCTTTCCGGCAGCGAGGCGGTGAAGTACATCACGCCGATCGGCCACGCGCAAAGGCTTCTGAACCAGATCGGGCTCGAGGAAAAATGCGACGCGTCAGGCGAGCCGGTGCTGGGCCAGTGGCGCGGCAGGTATCATTGCCATGAGACGAACTTCGGGAGAGGCGACGGAACGAGCGTCCTCACGGTGACGCGGGATGCGGAAGGGCGGCTTGCCGGCTCGGAGCATTTCTCCCGCGGCATGCTTGGCGGCAGCGCCCGGCACTTGATCGAGAAGCAGGCGGACAACCGTTATGTCTTTTCCGTACAGGTGATGAGCTTTCCGTCCTTCTCCTATCAGCTTGCCGTGCGATATGACAGTCAAAGCCAGCAACTCGTTGGCCGGTATATTGCTCATCCAAACTGCGATACCATCGCTTGGCGCAAGGAATAAATCGGGGGTTTGGGGCAGGCGGCCCGGTTGCAATCCGGCGGCGCATCGGCCAAGGTGCGCCCATGCCGGCAACGGAGCTTTCACTTTTCGGCCTGGATGCGCCCGAGGACGCGCCGCTTTACGCTGGCGCCGTGAGGACGGTGCCCGTGCTGCTGCCGCTGGCGCTTGAGGAGCCTTATACCTATGCGGTGCCGGATGGCGCGGAGATCGCGCCCGGCACCTTCGTGGTGGTGCCGCTGGGGCCGATGAAGCGCATCGGCGCGGTCTGGCGCGAGGGAGCCGAGCCCAAGCCCTTCGATCCCAAGAAGCTCAAATCCGTGGTGTCCGTGCTGGACGTGCCGCCGCTGCCGCCTATCAATCTCGCCTTCGCCGATTGGGTCGCGAACTACACGCTGGCGCCCAAGGGCATGGTGCTGCAGATGATGATGAGTGCCAGGCTCGTGTTCGAGGCGGAGGAGCCGCGCTGGGGCTTCCGGCTGGGCGGCGCAGCGCCCGCGCGCATGACGGCGGCCCGCGAGCGGGTTCTGGCCATGCTCGCCGATGGCAAGGTGTGGGCCAAGAAGCGGCTGATGGATGCTGCCCAGGTGAGCGCTGCCGTGATCGACGGCTTGGCCGAGGCGGGCGCCTTGATCCGCGCCGAGCTGCCGCGCTCACGTCCGCCCGCGCCCAAGCCCGATTTCGCACAGGCCGGATTGACGGAGAAGCAGGCGGCCGCGGCGGCCCAGCTTTGCGATAGCATAGAGAAAGGCGGCTTCGGCGCGACGCTGCTCGACGGCGTCACCGGCTCGGGCAAGACGGAGGTCTATTTCGAGGCGGTGGCGGAGGCGCTGCGCCAGAGCCACGCACAGGTGCTGATCCTGCTGCCGGAAATCGCGCTCACCAGCCAATTCCTGGAGCGGTTCGAGAAGCGTTTCGGCTGCCGCCCCGGCGAGTGGCACTCGTCCGTGTCGCCCAAGGAGCGCGCCCGCGTCTGGCGCGGCGTGGCCGAGGGGGAGGTGCGGGTGGTGGCGGGCGCACGCTCGGCGCTGTTCCTGCCTTTCGCCAATCTCGGCCTGATCGTGGTGGACGAGGAGCACGACAGTTCCTTCAAGCAGGACGACCGCGTCATTTATCAGGCCCGCGACATGGCGGTGGTGCGCGCTTCGCTCGGCAAAATTCCGATTGTCGTGAGTTCGGCCACGCCGTCGGTGGAGAGCGCCGTGAACGTCCGGCGCGGGCGCTATGGCCTTGCCGTGCTGCCCGCGCGCTTCTCGGGCAACGCCCTGCCGCTGGTCGAGGCAGTGGATCTCAAGGCCGTGCCGCCGGAGCGGGGCACCTGGCTCAGCCCGCCGGTGGTCGAGGCCGTCAACGCGACGCTCGGCAAGCGCGAGCAGGCGCTGCTCTTTCTGAACCGCCGCGGCTACGCGCCGCTCACTCTCTGCCGCGCCTGCGGCAACCGCTTCACCTGCCCGCAATGCACGGCCTATCTCGTCGAGCACCGCCAGCGGGGCCGGCTGATCTGCCATCATTGCGGCTTCTCGCTGCCGTTCCCCAAGACGTGCCCGGCCTGCAACCGCGAGGGCATGCTGACCGCATCCGGTCCCGGCATCGAGCGCGTGCTGGAGGAGGTGAAGAACCGCTGGCCCGAGGCGCGCACCTGCGTGCTCTCAAGCGACCTCGTGCCGACCACGGCGGCGCTGCGCGAAATCCTCACGCAGATCGCGGCGGGCGAGGCCGACATTATCGTGGGCACGCAGCTCGTCTCGAAGGGCCATAATTTTCCGCAGCTTACCTTCGTGGGTGTGGTTGACGGCGACCTGAGCCTCGCCACCGCCGACCCGCGCGCCGGCGAGCGCACCTTCCAACTCCTGCATCAGGTGACGGGCCGGGCAGGGCGGTTCGGCGCGCCCGGCACCGGGCTGATCCAGACGCACTACCCCGATCACCCGGTGATGCGCGCGCTCGTGACCGGCGACCGGCAGGGCTTTTACGAGGCCGAGATCGCCATGCGCGAGGAAGCGGGGCTGCCGCCGTTCGGCCGGCTCGCGGCGATTGTGGTGCAGGCCAAGGAGCGGCAGGCGGCGGAGCATTACGCGAGGGAGCTGGCGCTGGCGGCGCCCGAGGCGCGGCTGATCCAGGTGCTGGGGCCGGTGGAGGCGCCGCTGGCCGTGATCCGCGGCTGGCACCGGCAGCGGCTGTTGGTGAAGGCCGCGCGCGAGGCGGATTTGCAGGGGTTCTTGCGCGCGTGGCTCGACGAGGCCGAGCAGCCGCGCGGCAGCGTCAAGCTGCATGTGGATGTCGATCCGTATAGCTTCTTGTAGCCGGCGTCATGGCGTAAAGGGCAAGAGCGGGGGGGGAGCTGTGACCCGACGTGACGAAACGACGCCTTTAATAGCTTTGAATGTATTTATCTGGGCCGTCTTGAAGCCATCGTGGAGGCTCGCCTTTGAGAGGCCCCTGGTGGATATGGAGTCTGGCACAAAATCCCGTTTGATGACGCTCACCCAGAAAGTCAAAGTAAGCGATATAGCCATAAACCCAAAGGAAGATTCCTCCTTCCAGGAGCTTACTAATGTTTTGATGCGATATACCTTCGCGATAAATCGCCTTCATCTGATAGCTGTCGCCACTTTCAATAACACACCCCGGTTCTTTATCTGCAATACTTGGGTAGATGGGTGTTTCTGGCAAAAAAGGTTCGTCTGCTATTTCGATACTTTCTTGTCTGATGAAGGCGGGAGTCCTTCCGTAATTTTTGATGGAAACTTCTACTCTTGCAAATTGAAGGGAAGCAGCAAGATCAGCGACTCCCGGCCTATGCAGTACGATGGCGCTCACGAGAAGCCTTGGCAATTCAACACTAATAGCGGCCCTGGCCTGAATAGTGGCGGCGTCAGCAGTCTGCTTGGTGGCAGCAAGTTGAGCCTCAGTCTCTATGGTTTGCCGTTCAGAAACTTTTTTGGCCTCTCTAATCTGGTAGATCACCATACAAATGAGGAGAATGTTCGCAACGGCGAGAACGATTGTGCCCCATGCTACATAGACATCGGTCCACTTGGGCGCGTCGTTCCCATCGCGAGTGTGGGGATGCTTCTCGGGAGCGTGAGCAAGGTGGTTGGTTTGCACATGCGGCGCAACGGCAAACACAATACGGGAGGATTTGCGATCCACATAAGCGTGGCTACTTTCGGTACTGCTATTCCACGCTAATTGCTCGACTGGTGTTGTGCCTTGGGTGTTTGCTGGTAGTCTTTGGGAGTGATTGATTAGCCCGGAAAGGGCCAACATTGTCGCGATAGAAACGCCTACAAGCAATGGCAGCCATGGCAGGTTTTTTAGCATCTTAGATCGCCGAATCGAAATTAGCTTGAACTTAGGGATACCTCTAAACCGTCTGTTACAAATCCTCTAGCCCTACACCTTCCAATTCCCACGCTGCGGTGGAAAGGTCTGGTTAGTTGTTTTTCAGAACTAGGAAGAAAGAGTTCAGCACGAAACTGAAGCGCCGCTGGACTTTTTCATCCACTAGGGTCGGCAGCGGCGGCCGGTGCGGAACTCGCGAGAAGGGCAGGAAGGTTGCTCAAGCCCGCGTATGCTTCCCGCCGATGACGAAGGACAAGGATAACAACCTTACGTTCATCTTCTTGCAATGCGTATATTATGCAGTAATCTCCGGACCTTATCCTGCGGAAAGGAGGATGATTCGCCAGTTTATTATTTTTTGGCGGACAGGGATTGACCTCAAGCTTGCTGAGCGCCGTGATAACACAGCTCTTGCTGGCGCCTTTGCAGTTCCGCGATATCCTTCTCCGCGGATGGCGCTACAACAACCTCGTAATGTTCAGCCACGCGCAACTCGCCGCTTTTAATCGATCCCAAGCTTGCGCTTCAAGTCCCCAAGAGATGTTCCCGCCTGGGCTTTATATTGTTCGAACGCCGCGCTTGCCTTCTCGATATCGGCTTCAGCCTCAAGCGCCGCGAGCAGAGCCAATGCTTCATAGGGCACGACAGCGGCCACTTGCCGCCCATTCTTTGTGATGACGGTGGGCTCGCGGCGGTAAATGACTCTGTTGACAATATCCGCGAAATTCCGGCGCGCAGTCGCTACGCCGAACTCTTCGGGTTCCTTGCCCAGCGCCAGGTTCACGGCTATCGTGCTGGCTCCCTCATTCATCCGGGGACGCTCCTGTTCGTACGCACATCGTTGTACTATGTACACACTTGTCAACTTGGGGGAGGGACGCATGCAATTTGTGTCCCGCGCATTTGTGGATGCGGGGCCGTGGGGGCGCGAGGCGGATTTGCAGGGGTTCTTGCGCGCGTGGCTCGACGAGGCCGCGCGGCAGCGTTAAGCTGCATGTGGATGTCGATCCGTATAGCTTTTTGTGAGCAGTCTGGACGCCGGTGCCCAGGGTCTATTGAGCAGCTCGCGCGCTGGCGGAGCTGTCCTGGAGTTCGAGTGTAGCCCGGTTCGCTTCGAGATACGCCGCGAAGGCCCGGTCAAATCGTATGTGATGGTCGTAGAGCCAGCCTCTCAAAAACTCCAGAACCCGTTGTGACAGCGCGTCTGAAGCGCTCTTTTCAAAGTCCTGGCGAATTTCCTCGACCGCGGCCGTCAATTTCCGATGCTCGCGCCGATGCGGTTCATAATCAGGATAATTCGTGCGCAGAAAAAGCTCTTCCTCCTCGGTGAAATGGAAATTCACGTAGATATTCAGAGCCGCCAGGACCCTGGCGAGAACTTCCTGGGAGTGGCCGGCCTCCACGGCGTGGTGTAGCTTGTTGAGAAGGGCAAGAAGCCGCTTGTGATCGCGGTCGAACGCCTCGATGCCAAGGTCACAATTGTCGCCCCATTCCGCAAAAGGCATTGTGCTTGTCCTTCGCCCCGTACCCGACGACTTCTCCGGCGTACGCTTCCGTCCATGCCCCGGCTTCTCCCGGAAATGAGTGTCAGGTGCCATGAGTAACCGATTATAGGCGGTCCGCGCTTAACTTCGCGTGAATATGCGGGTTCGGCGCCGGCCGGAACTTAACGAACCGCGCCTGCACTGGCGGGGCTGATCCGCTCCAGCATGGCCGGGTTCGCTTTGAGATACTCGGCAAAAGCCCGGTCCGCTTCCAGACTATGCTGGTAGAGCCAGTTCTTCAGGAACTCAAAAGCCTGCCGCGGCAGCGCGTCCGAGGCTCGTATCCGGAAATCCCGGTGAAGTTCCTCGACTGCATCCGCGAATGCCTGATGCTCCCGGTAGTGCGCTTCGTAATCCGGGTAGTCCGACAGCCGGAGAAGCTCCTCCTCATGCGCGAAATGGAAGCTCATATGCAGCTTTAGCCCCGAGAGAACCCTGCCGAGCGCTTCGTGGGCATCGCCAGTGTCCATGGCATTTTTCAGGTCGTTGAGCAGAGCGAAAAGCTTCTTGTGATCGGCGTCGAGTTCCTCGATGCCGATGCTGAATTCATCGCCCCATTCCGCAAAAGGCATCGTGCGTGTCCTTGCCCCCGCTCCGCGCTCCTTCTCTGGCGTACCCGCTCCTGGCGCCTTACGAGGCATTTCCAGACAACAAGGTGCCACTGGCAAGCGCGCCGAATTCTACACCGGCTGAGTTTAATTCCGCGTGAAGGCAGGGGCTAAGTGTATCCGGTTATTGCGAGAATATACCTGCCGAATCTCAGGATCGTTCTGGGTGCTGTATAAGCCTGCGGCCCAGGCCTGTCGCCCAAGCCTTGCGGGTGGCGTTCATTTTAACTGCACTTTAGTCTAATGCAGAGTTCCGGTCCGCTGGTGGAGAGGGCTGGCCTACCGATTGAAATGGGGAGGCGATGAAGAGGAGCGTCAAGACGCTTGCGGCATATCCGAGCCGACCGGCACGGTGGGCCTGTCTCAATATCTTCCCGATTTGCCTGGAACTCCTGTTTGTGATGCTCAAGACTATGCAGGGCCAGGATGCGCCGCCGCCGGTACACTCGCGCCGCAGGCCGCGCTTTATCAAGCTTTGCTGCCCTTCGGCAACAGCCGTTAGTGTGGCGTCTCCGAAGTGCCCGTGAGGGCCTGGCCGCAATGGTGGCAGGCAATTGCAGGACGCGAGAGGAGCGGCGGTTTCCCGTTTGCAGCGCCACTTTGCTCAGGAGGTTGGCAAGACTGGCCGCCGCCAAGATTGACGCTCAATCGCATCAAATGTATATGCTATCGCAGTCCGGCCGCTTATGGTGGCCCGAGAGGATTTTTTTCCCCCAGAATCGGCTCTTTAAGCGCGGGCCGCCGCCCGCGAAGGAATGTAGACATGGCAAACACGAAATCGGCAAAAAAAGCAGCCCGTCAGGCTGAGCGCCGCACTGAGATCAACAAGTCCCGCCGCAGCCGCCTGAAGACGTTCGTCCGCAAGGTGGAAGAGGCCATCGCCGCAGGCGAAAAGGAAGCCGCGGCCGTGGCTCTGCGCGAGGCGCAGCCCGAGATCCAGCGCTCGGCTTCGAAGGGCATCATTCATAAGAATACGGCGGCCCGGAAAATCTCCCGCCTCTCCCAGCGTATCAAGGCGCTCGGCGCTGCTGCCTAAATTCAACCATGCTGATGCCGTTTTGCACCAGCGCGCCTTCGCTTGGAATGCTGGCGCAAACGGCAATTTCTAAATAATCCCATATTTTCAGTAGTTTAGCGAGTAGTGTAGCCCGCCCGCGCGTTCTGTAGAAATCGCTATCTTAGCGTGTGTCAACAAAAATACGCTATCAATACGTGTCGTCGGCTTTAGGCAAAATTATTAACAATTCCTTAATTTCCACAAGGGGTTGGCTGAGTCCACCGCGTTTCATTCAAACGTTCCGCCCAGGTTTCGCCACACGCTCGACTCCGTGTGCGGGCTTGCGTCCGGCCGCCTTGTTTTGTAAAGTACGGTTTCCGAACGGGGAGTAATCCCCTCCTGACTAAGTTTTCTGTGTAATGCGTATCAGGGTCATTTTGTGGGGTGGCCGCCCCCAATGTGTCCCTCTGTCTGTAAGTCAGGCGACGGATAGCCGGTGCGCGTGCTCCATTGTGCCTTTTGGTGTCCCACGCACTTTCTGTCCGCCACGCATTGGGCAGGAGGATTAGTGGATGCAAAGTGAATGCAAGGCGATTACGCCGCAATTTATATGTTCTTATGCGTGGAAACAGCCGCCAGCGCGGCCTGCCATATTCCAGCGCGCTCAAAAGCTTCTTTCCCGCGCCAGCGAGATTTCCAGCACCGGCGCCGCCGAGTTGGAGCGGCATTCCGTCTCCTGGAAGGCCTATCTTGAGGCGCGCGAGCGGCAGCAACTGGCGTCGGATATCGTTGAAGGGTTCTTCAACGCCCCGCGCGGGGTAAAGCCCTATAGTCCCGTCAGGCCCGAAATCCTGACATCCAAGGCGACCGGCAAGGGCTTGCTGGCGCCCATTCTGCCGCAAGAAGCCGCCGAACTGGAGCCTGTGGCCGCTGGCTCCCCCTGCGAACTGCCCATCGCAGCCTAGCACCTGACATTTGCCCCTTTCCGATGAACGCCCTTCCGGGCGGCGAGGTATATTATTATGGAAGCTTTAGAACTCTCGACATCTTCAATAGAGCATAAATGGCGGCGTATTCAGAGCCGTCTCCGGGCTGAGCTTGGCGACGATGTGTTTACGAGCTGGTTTGGCCGGGTGGAGCTAGAGGGCTACGACGGCCGCATCGTTCAGGTATCGGTGCCGACCAAGTTTTTGCGGAATTGGCTTCAGTCCCACTATTCGGACAAGCTGCTCGCCTGCTGCGGTACCGAGCTTTCCGGCGCGAATAAACTAGAATTCCGGGTTCGCCAGCCTCATCTGGCAGCGGTCGAAAAGTTGAAGGCAGCGCCCGTTGCCGCCAGGGAAGCCGGCGCGGCGGCCCCAAGGACGCAGCCCGCCCCGGCCACGCCAGTGCCGCTGAGAGTTGTTTCGCAGATGCCGGCAAGGGACGGACGGACCGGCCTCGATGGTTTCGAAGGCTCGCCGCTCGATGCGCGCTATACCTTCCAATCGTTCGTCGTCGGCGCCCCGAACCGGCTTGCGCACGCGGCGGCCTTGCAGGTTGCCGAAAGCACGCCCGATCAGCCTTTGCGCTATAATCCGCTCTATATCCATGCGCGGGTCGGCATGGGCAAGACCCATCTCCTGCACGCCATCGCCTGGGAGGTGAAGAGCCGCAATCCGGGTGCGAAAGTGCTGTACCTCACCGCCGAGCGGTTCATGTACAGCTTCGCGGATGCGCTGCAGACGCGTGAAGGCCCGGCCTTCAAAGAGAAGCTGCGCACCATCGATCTCCTCCTGATCGACGATATGGAGTTCCTGCAGGGCAAGACCTTCCAGCAGGAGTTCTGCCACACGCTCAATTCATTGATCGACGGCGGCAAGCAGGTCGTGGTGGCCGCGGATTGTGCCCCGCTCCTGCTCGAAAGCTTCGACGCCAGGATGCGCTCGCGGCTGTCGGGCGGCCTGGTCGCCGAGCTTGCCCCGCTCGATTACGAACTGCGGCTGAAAATCCTTGAGAAGCGCGCGACCGAGAAGTGCGCCGTTTCGCCAACCTTCGAGGTTCCGGCCGACGTGCTGGATTACTTGGCCACGCAGCTCACCGAGAATGGCCGCGAACTCGAAGGCGCCATCACCCGCCTCCACGCCGCCTATCAACTCACCGGCGAGAAAGTAACGTGCGATGCGGCCGAGAATACCATCGGCGATCTCATCCGCTCGAAAGAGCCCAAGCGCGTCAAGATCGACGACATCCTGCGCATCGTCGCCAAGCATTACGGCGTCCAGCGGGGCGACCTGCTGTCCAGCCGGCGCAATCAGTCGATCGTGCGGCCGCGCCAGATCGGCATGTATCTCGCAAAAACGCTGACCTCGCGCTCGCTGCCGGAGATCGGCCGGCGTTTCGGCGGCAGGGACCACACCACCGTGCTTCACGCCATCCGCAAGATAGAGAACTTGAAGCAGCAGGACGGCGTGCTGAAGGATGAGCTGGATTCGCTCTCCCGGATGCTCAAGGACGGGTCCATCTAGGCGTCCTGTTCTGTTCTCGATGTGAGGAGTACGCGGTGGCGGGCGAGGCTTATAAGTTCGACGCACTGGGTGCCATCGCGGCAATCAAGGCGCGCCGGATCGCGGTCAGCGATTATGCCGGCGCGCTGATTTCCCATATCGAGGCGAACGAGCCCGCAATTCAGGCGTGGCAGCATTTCGAGCCGGAGCAGGTGAGGGCTCAAGCAGCCGCGCTGGACGCATGCGCCGATCTATCACGCCTACCGCTTGCTGGCGTTGCCGTTGGCGTAAAGGACATCATCGACACTGCCGGCATGCCTACGGAAAACGGCACCGTGCTCGATGCCGGGCGCGGGCCGCAAACCGATGCCGCCGTTGTCCGGGCATTGCGCGAGGCGGGCGCTGTCATCATGGGCAAGACCGTCACTACGGAGCTTGCCTTCATGCATCCGGCGCGGACACGCAACCCGCGCAATCTTGAGCATTCTCCAGGCGGTTCCTCGTCCGGTTCGGCAGCGGCGGTTGCGGCCGGGATGGTTCCCATCGCGCTTGGAACGCAGACCGCCGGCTCGGTCATCCGCCCGGCGGCCTTTTGCGGCGTCTACGGCTTGAAGCCAACGCACGGGCTTTTCTCCCGGGAAGGCGTGCTTGAGGAAGCGGGAAGCCTCGATGTTGTGGGCGTGTTCGCGCGAACGCTTGGAGACGCCGCGGCCGTTGGGCAGGTGCTCGCGAAGGGCGCAGGCAGCGCATCCGGCGATTACCTTGCCGCCACGCGGGAGAGCGCGTTTCCGGCCCGTTTCGCGTTCGTAAGAACACCTTCCTGGCCGCTTGCGGAGGAGGACACGAAGGCTGCATTCGAAAGCTTCGCCAAGGCCTTGGGACCCATCTGCGAGACCCTCGATCTTCCCGCCAGCTTCGATCGCGCCATCGGATTTCATCGCACCGTGATGTTTTCCGAAATGGCCTTGAACTACACCGGCTACTACGAGCGGGGCAAGGACCAGCTCAGCACCGAGTTGCGCGAAGCCATCGAAGCCGGCCGGCAAATGCTGGCTGTGGATTATGCGCAAGCCCTCCGCGAGCGCGAATCCCTTTACCAGCAGCTCCTGGGCACGCTTGAGCCCTACGACGCGATTATAACGCCGTCCGCCCCAGGGCCGGCGCCGAAGGGCTTCAAGACCACTGGCAACCCGGTTTTCTGCTCGATGTGGACTTATCTGGGTGTTCCTGCCCTTAATCTCCCGCTGCTCGAAGTGAACGGCCTGCCGCTAGGCGTGCAACTCGTAGGCCGCCGTTCCGGCGAGGAACGGCTTTTCAAGGCTGCCGCAGCCTTGCTGCAAGCCGCTACCGCGCGCTGTATCTGAGCCTCCGCTAATCCTGTGCGAGAACGGGCCGGGCGCAGATTTAGCCCAAATCCAGCCATAGTTGCAACCGACAGTTGATTGTACGTTAACAAATCCAGTTATGCGTGTGCATTGCGCCATTACGGCGCGGGCGTCTTGCGACCTTGTGCGGAGAAGATGCATGGCCCAGCCCCATGAAGTTTTGGGAGTAGCCGCAAACGCGGACGAGGCGACAATCAATTCGGCCTTCCGGAGAGCGGCGAAACGCTTCCACCCCGACCTCAACAATGGCGATACGTCCGGCATCCGCTGCCTGCGGCGGCTGATCGCCGCGCGCGATTTTCTCACCAGCCGGAGATGGCGCGCGGCAAGTGGCCCTCGGGTGAGAGTCCTGCTTCCTTCGTTGCGGAAAAACCGGATTACCAGGAGCGTGGTTCTCACCTTCGCGGCGGCGGGAACGGGCGCTTTTCTGGTCCTGACCGTGCTTGCGCCAGGAGAGGCGAAGGATAATCCGCCTGCGGCCGGGAAGTCCCAGATCGGCACGGCAGGGATCAGCGTGGTCAAAAAGAGCAGCACGGCGAATGCCGAGGCTCCAGATGCGGGCTCCGCGGAGATCAAGGCCATTCGCGATCTCCAGGAGGTGCCCGCCGATCCGGGTTTAGACGCGGATGCACTGACGGATCAGCTCTTGCAGGCTAACGCCAAGCGGCCAGCAAGCTTACCCGCAGACGGAATCAGAAATGCCGTAATGGGAGCCGTGAAGTTGGTGTCCAAGGCATTTCAAAAGATTACGCCGGAGCTGTAGCACCAAGGCATCGCTCACCTATTTCTGGGCGATGCCTGACGCTTTCCAGCCTTGAAACGCTCAGCGGTGCGGCGCTTCAACAGCGTTCTAGAGGTTGCGCGCGGCAGCCGTCGATTTCACAAACAGAGCGAAGCGATGCCCTGGGGACAATTTGCCGAAGGTCAGCTTCGCTGCAGCTAGCCCCGGTAGTGCGATATGGCGCGTAAGAAACGCGGCCTGAGGGTTGCATTTAACAGCACGGCTTCAGGTCGAGACGATGCACTGTCTGGAACGGCTGGGTAAGGCACCGCGACAAATATTTATGTGGCTATGTGGCCGTTCGCCTTTATCCCGGCGGAGTTTTCTAGGCAGGCGGCAATGGAAGGACTTGTGTTGTGTTGAAAATAGTCAATTGCACACGCCAGATGCTCTGCTTGGGAGCACTCTGCTTTACGACCGCCTCGACTCAGGCCGTTTTTGCTTGGGACGGGGCAAACGGTGTCCGGCCTGTGCTTGTTCAAGCGGCATGCGCCGGCGATTGCCGCGGCGGAAGCGACGGGAAGATGGACACCTGCGGGGGTGAGGGTTGCGAGGCCGCTTTGCCGTCCCGCCCGGCACCTTCGAGAAAAGCCAAGCTCGCAACGCCGGTAGGGCTGGCCGCACAGACGCTTGTCGCAGAATCCGCCGCTGGCAATACTGAAGACTTTTTTATTGGCGTTGGGGACATGAGCGCAGGCTCATGGACACAGCACGAAAGGTAGGAAGGATGCGGCCAGGCGCCTTCGCTTCTACCGGCCGCCAGCCGGTGCCTGCCGGAGGTGACAAAATTTGGCCCTCATTGCCCGGACAGTGAGGGCAGCCCTGCGCAACACCGGCTTCCCGCTTCATGAAGGGCCGCGACACGCCCTGAAACCGGAGTGCACGATGATCCGTCACCGCATCCCGCACCTTAGCTGGCTTGTCTTGCAGGCTGCTGCGATAGCGTTGTGCCTGGGTGCCAATTTGGCGCAGGCGCAGAATTACCCTCCCTCGCCTAGCCCCTATGACGGGCCGAGGCCGATCACACCCCCGGCGGTTTCGGGACAGTACAACAGCCCCGGTTATGGCCAGCCCTACGCGCCTGCTCCCTCGCCGCCGCCTTCAGGCCCGGAAGCCGGGGCATATTACGACGGGCCGGCGTCTCCTCCTCCGCCCCCGCCCGGCGCCTACTCGTCCAATGAGATCATGGATGCGGGGCACCACTTTTTCGGCAGCATCTCCGAAGGGCTCGCCAAAGTGGTTCAGCACGCCTTCTCCCGCTACGGCTATCCCACGGGCTACGTTCTCGGCGAGGAAGCCGGCGGGGCGATCGTCGCCGGGCTCAGATATGGCGAGGGCACGCTCTACACCAAGAATTATCCACCGCTGAAGGTCTATTGGCAGGGGCCGTCGCTCGGCTACGATTTCGGCGGCAACGGCGCCCAGGTGATGACACTGGTTTATAACCTTCAGTACACGCCGCAGATTTTCGAACGCTTCGTTGGCATCGACGGTTCTGCTTATCTGGTTGGCGGCGTTGGCATGACGTTTTTGCAGCGTGGCGATGTCGTCCTGGCGCCAATTCGCGCAGGCGTGGGGTTGCGCTTGGGAGCCAATGTCGGCTATTTGAAGTACACACCTTCTGCAACCTGGAACCCATTCTAAGGCGCTCCTGGGCTGGGCAGGCTGCCGATGCAAGGTTACGCATCGGCTCCGGTCAAGGCGGTGGCGGAAGCGGGATGTGCGGCAACAAGAATAGCGCGCCAGGCGGCAACCGTCGTTCCTATGTGCCGTTAAACCAGGATGTTTCGCAAATGCAGGGGAGCCCAGATCAATGATCCAAGCAGTTCTGCTGATCGCGCTGGGCTTTCTAACCGCTAGCCTGATTGGCGTTCTCGTTGCGCCCGCGCTTTGGTACCGCGCCACGCGGCTCTCCCGCAAGCGGCTGGAGCAGACGCTTCCGGTTACGCTGTCCGAGATCGAAGCAGCGCAGGATCAGCTAAGGGCGACCTACGCCGTGCGCATACGCCGCCTTGAAACCGCACTGGCCGGCGCCAAGCAAAAAGCCGCGGCGCAACTCGTCGAAAACAGCCGGCTGCAAATGCAGATCGCCGCGCTCAAGGATCAGATTTCCGATCTCGATCTCAAATTGTCCGAGCGGCAAAACGCGGCCACGGTGCTGGAGCAGACCATTTCCAGGCGCTTCCCCGAACTCGATCATGAAGTCACGGAGGTCAAGGCGCAGCTTGAGGCGCGTTCCGAGGACGTACGGGACCTCTCCAACAAGCTGAACCGGCGGAGCGAGGAGCTGGAGGAGGCACAGCACGCCGCGGCATCCTATCATGAGGAGGTCGAGCGTCTGCGGCAAGCGTTCGAGAAAAACAGCGCCGATCGCGGCGGCAGGCGGCTCCGGGGCGCCTCTAAATGGAGCCTGGACGATTACCGCGCGGAGTACGACCGTTTGAACCTGGATCTGTCGAGGCTGCGTCAGCAGCTTGCGCAGGTTCAGGACCGGGAGGCCGGGCAGGCCGGCATTATCAAGGGAGAGCTTCACAAGCTCACCGAGCTGATTCTGGCATCGGCTCAACCCAAGAGTGGGCCTAGTCCAGAGAGGCTGCCGGCTGTCAAGCGCTCCAGGGGTACCGAACTGCAGCGTGGCAGGCCCGTTCCCTGGTCCGAAAGCGCACCGAAACCGGCGGTGCTGGCCACGGACTCTGCCTTCGCGGCAGCTTCCGGCGCGCTGCTGGAGAAAGCGGCAAAAGCCGGCGATGGCGACGGAAGCAGCGATGCGGGCGACGGCTCGCGCGCCGGCCGCTCAAAGCTCCTGGTCGAAGCCATTCCGGAAAAGGCTGAACAGCAAACCAGCGCCGCATCCGCAAGGGAAAATGTGGTGGCTCCAGCCACTCCCGCCGTGTCTGCCCCAGATGGGGCTGGCACTGGAGCCCTGGCCAACGGCGCCGATGGCGGGCCTGATGGCGCGCTGGCCAAGGAAGAGATGGCCAAGGAAGAGAAAGCCGGCCGGCCGGGGATTACTCTTATTGAAAAACTCCGCGAAGCCGGCGGAGAGGCGGTTTAGGCCGCGGTGGTCCCAAATTCGCTGCGCGCGGGGCTGGCCGAGCGATAAGACGGGTTCGCAGGTTATGTGGACAAAAACCAGCGGCGCGAGCCTTCCAGTACAACCGCCGTCAGCCTGCCCGTCCGGAACGCCAGTGTATCTATGCCGATCCTGTTGTGGCGGTCTTCGGGGGCATGCGCCGGCGTGTGGCCGTGCACGACGACAGCCCCGAAATCGCCGGGATAGTGCAGGAACTCATCGCGTATCCAAATCAGGTCGTGCCCTGCCTGGCGGTCGAGCGCTATGCCGGGTCTGACGCCGGCATGGGCGAAAAAGTAGCCGCCGATGCGGAAGCTGGGTTTCAGGTTCCGGTAGAATAGCAGGTGATCGTCCGGCAGCAACTCGCGGAAGGCCGCGTTCGCCTCGAACAGACCGGCCAAGCTGCCAAAAAATGCGTCCTCGATGGTGTCCGGCGGGGCGCCGTAGGAAAGGAGCGCGGCGTTGCCTCCATTGCGAATCCAATTCAGCCCGGTGCCTGGTTCATCCAGGAAGGCCAGCAGCATATCCTCGTGGTTTCCCTTCAGGAAGACCGGCGTGAAGCCCGCCGGCAGCCCGCCGGTCAGCCGGCTCACCACGCCCATCGAGTATGGGCCGCGGTCGACATAATCGCCGAGGAAAACGAGCAGCTTCTCGGCCGCGCAGCCCCCTTCGCTGTCGCTTTGGATGAGACGCAGGATGTGCTCCAGAAGATCGAGCCGGCCATGGATATCGCCCACGGCGTAAATACGCTTGCCGTCCGGTACGTTGGCGCCCTGGCGCCTGCTGGCTTCGACGCTCAATGTGGCATCTCCGGAACAGGTGTTTTGCCGCACCCGCAACAAAGGCGGCAGATGGCTAAGTTTCGCCGCTTTTTTCACTCAGTGATCGATGATATGAAGTGGCGGCATACAATTGCTTCCCTGTCAGAGATGTTTTAGGTCAATGCTATCCATAAATCCCAATGCAGCAAGGCCCAGGGGGCTCGCTTCTTCGGTATAAGAGGCTTCGTAATGGCTTTTGGGCTTTTTGCCGCAAGCTTTTTTATCTTATTCGCCGGAACCGGAGGCGCACTGGCACAGGCCGCGGCCACATCTGGCAGCCTCACGCCGGCTGCTGGGGCCGCGACGGTGGGGATTATTGCCGGTACCGCCGGTAGCACGGGCGTCCGGGTCGCGAGCGATCTTTCGCGGCTTCTCGATGAAAACGATCTTCGCGTGATTCCAATCATAGGCAAGGGATCGGTTCAAGATATCGACGACCTTCTGACCCTCAAGGCGGCGGACATCGCGATCCTGCAATCCGATGTGATGGCGCGCGCGCTTGCGCACGGCCGCCCGGGACTGCAGCCGCAGCTCAAATATATCGCCAAGCTTTATTCGGAAGAATTTTACGTCTTGTCGCGGATGCAGCACTTGTGCCTGGCGGATCTGAATGGGCGGCGGGTGAATTTCGGGCCGAAGGGCAGCGGCGCCGCCATTACCGCGGAAGCTGTTTTCGAGGCGAACGATATTTCCCCGAAAGCCCAATATCTGGAGCATGAGGACGCGATCGAACGCCTGAAGCGGGGTGAACTCGACGCGCTGGTTTACGTTGGCAGCAAGGAGTCCCGCGCCTTCGATGGCGTTAGCCACAAAGATAGGGTACATTTCCTCGACGCCGAATATTTGCCCGCGCTACAGGTAAATTATCTTCCTGCCATCATAAGGCCAGAGGATTATCCAAATCTCGTGGCACCGGATGAGAGTGTGGGAACGATTGGCGTTTCATACGTTATGGCTGTTAATGCCCGGCCCCGGCCGCCGGAGCGTCTAAGGGCGGTGTCGCGATTTGTACAGAGGTTTCTAGGTAGTTACAGGAAGTTGAACAGCACGGGCTTCAGCGCTAAATGGGCGGAGGTAAACTTGCGCGCGCCGGTCAAAGGCTGGCAAAGGTTCGAGCCGGCGGAAACTTGGCTGGCCGCCAATGCTGGGCCTCAAGCCGGAGCCGAACCGCAGCAGAGCGCTGCGCGGATGAAGACGATGTTGCAGAGATTCGTTGAAAATCAGAAGAGCGCTTCAGCCGATCAAGAAGAGTTCTTCAATTCGTTCGTTCTGTGGTATCGAGAAAACGGCGCGCAAGCGCCGCAGCAATGGTGAGGCCACCGCAAGGGAGCCGCGGTTGGGCACCGTGCCCGAAGGAGAATACATGCCAGACACAGAGAAGCGCGAAGAAGGCAAGGGACTGTCCAAGGGGTCTTCCGGCATGCCTGCGTCTGGGCCCGGCAAGGATGAAGTGCAAGCGGCCCAAGGCAGCCCATCGCCCGATTCCGGAGAGCAGCCGGTCGAGGCCGGCGGAGAAGTTTCGAATTTCCAGGCGGATGTGACAGGTGGCCAGAGCATCGGCGACTTTGCCGATAGCGTGGTGTCCGGCCTTGAGGAGGCAAGCCTTGGCGCCGGAGAGAACGAGGGTGCTGGCCTTCACGCCCTGGATTTGGAGCATATGTCGGAGGCTTTCTTCGCCGGCTGGGGTGGCGCGGACGAGGATACCGGCGATGCGCACGGCGGTGGGCGGCCCGCGAATATGCGAACGCTGTCCGAGGTAAGTTTGGCCTCCCTGGGATCGGGCAAACGCGATCACGCAGGGCGTGCCGGACAGGAGACCGGGGGGGCAGGCGACCTGTCCCTGATGAGCATGGCCTCCTGGAGTGCATCCGAGGGCTCTCCGTCCAGCAGCGGCCGCGGGCAGACGGAAGAGCGCGGCTTCAGTATGGCTTCCGATGTGAGCTTGGCGTCCTGGGGTGCATCCGAAGGCATGGGCGCGGGCGGCAGCGTGTTTGAAGGCGAGCCCGAGGAGGAGCCGGAACAGCGGATGGGCGGCGTGCAGACCCTGGCTGGGCTGGGTCTGCAGACAGGATCCGCCTTTGCGGATTATAGCGCCGCGCCTGGGAGCGACCCAAGCAAGCATGACGAACTGGCCGATGCCGTTGAGTCCGCGCTCCGCAGCGTGTACGGAGACCAGCCGGCGAAGTCGCAGGCGAAGTCCTTCCAGAAACCTGCGCTCACCGAGGAAAAGAGCGCTCCCAGCTTGGTCTGGAACAGGAACTCCGGCCCGGCGAACGACGACCTCACGCCTCAAGAAGTCATCTTCAACTACTTCGATTATAATGGTGGCGATGAAGACGGCAGGTCCGGCACGGAGCCGGAGCCTCAAAACGACGGTTTGTCGCCTCAAGAGGTGATCCTCAACTATTTCGATTATCAGGGCACGCAGAACGGCAACGGCTATTCGCGCGCGGGCATGCCGGCGGCGAGGGACTACGAGGAGCCCATCGCGCTGCGCCCGTCGCCAGAGCCCGTTGTGTCGCTCAGGAGGGCGCCGCAGCCCGAGGAGCGGCCCGTTCACCGCGAGGAATGGAGCAATCACGCGCCGCAGCCGCAGCAATATAGCGGTCCTCCATCGTTCCCGGTTCCTGGGCCGGCGCTTTCTCCAAGGCCCGCCGCGCAAATTGCCGCGCAGGAAAGCAGCCGCCTCTTGGGTGCCGCGGCCATCGGTCTCATGGGCGGCATCGCGATCGCGGCAAGCCTTGCGGCGTTTCTGATCTACGGGCCGCATCCCGCCGCTGTCGAGATTCCAGGTATCGGCAACCTCCGGCTGGATCGCGACGAGCAAGGATACGGCCGCAGCGTTCAGGAGGATGCCGCCAGGGAGCCGGCGAGAAGCCGCGGCAGGGCACCCGTGGAGATGTCGAGCGAGATCCTCGCTTCGGATGCGGTTGCGATGCCGGGACAGCCGGCATCGCTGGCAATCAGCATCAGGTCGCCGCAGCCCTTCGAGAAAATGCTGGTGAGCATCGCGGGTGTTCCTGAAGGCGGCCGGCTTAGCGCGGGCGTGGATACTGGCGGCGGCAATTGGCTTATCGCCCCGCGGCGCCTCAACGGGCTGACCATCAGCCTGCCCGCGGGCTCGCCCGGCATGGTCGCCCTTGAGGCCCAGCTCCTCGACAGCAACGCCCGCACGCCGCTTTCCGCAAGGGGAAGCTTCTCGGTGCGCGTCATGCAGCCAGGCGGCACGGCGCCCCAAGCATCCCAGACATCCCCGGCGTACTCCGAGGGTGTGAACCCGCCAGCGCCGGCAATTCCGGCCAGGCAGCCGCAGCAGACCGCCGGAAACTACCCGTTCACGACGCAAATTCTCAGCCAGCCGCCCGCTCCCGTGGCTGCGGCAAGCGTCCAGCCCCTGGCACCGGCGCCTGAACCGTCTTACCGTTCTCAATTGCCGGTACCGGCTCCCCAGCCGCAGAGACAGGCTGCCCTGGCGCCGCAACTTTCGGCGACGCCTGCGCCTACGCCTTTCACGAGCACCGCGCCCCGCCGAGCGGCTCAGCGGCCCGAGGTCGAGGATCTCATCCGCGAGGGTAATAAGCGCATGCGCGAGGGAGACATCGTGGAAGCGCGGCAGTTCTACCAAAGAGCTATCGCATTCGGAGACGCGGAAGCGGCGCTGGCGATGGGCCGGTCTTACGATCCGATCTATTTCGCCCGGATCGAAAAGAAGAACGCCGACCCCGACGCGGCCAAGGCTTTCGACTGGTACAAGCGGGCGATGGATGCGGGCGCTTCGCAAACCGCGATGGTACGCATCGAGAACCTCAAGCACTTCCTGAACGAATAGCGGTGCGCGGAACATTCCGCGCCCGCCTGTGCGGTGCAGTCAGAAATGTCGGGGCGGTGTGAGATTGCACCGCAGTTACGGGACGCGCGAGTGCGCCGCACTACGTTTGCTGATAAACGGCAACCGCCTTATCGAAGGCACGCGCGGCCAAGTCTGTGCTGCGGATCAGGAAATAGGCGGTACCTTCGGTAAGCTCCTGCTGCAAGTAGCCGCTCAGATCGAGCTGAAGGAGCAGTTGCCAGTCAACGGCAGCCTTCGCAATTATGGGCCAATTCCGTTGCCGCGCCTCCCGCGAAAGATGCTGTGCGCCGAACTCCGTAACGGCAACGGCTTCATAGCGCGGATCGTCTTGCTCAGGCAGCGGCGGCCCTAGCAATTGCTGGCGCGTGGGGTCATCGCCCTTTTTGTCCCAATAGACGGAAAAAATCTCGTAATAGGCGCCGGCGGTATCCTCATCTTCCAGGGCTGCCATCAACTGGGCGTTCTCTTGCGCCTCGACGCTGTGGGGGTGGGGAAGGCGCAGGCGGACTTCCAGGCGCGCCGGCCGGGCTGGCCCCCAATAGGGAACGTCATCCGGTTTGGCAGGCGGCCAGCCATGTTTCTGCGCGGTCTGGTTCCATTGCTTCACGTACTCCTCGCCAAGAGCGGTGAGAGCGTCTGGGCGCCGTTTCCGCTCAAGCCCAGCGACGGGCGTGCGATCCCAAATAACCTGGCACGTCTCGGGACCGTTGTGCCAGGGTGCCACCGCGCCGTCATAGAAGAACAGGAGGCGCCCTTCGCCCGGAAGGGAGGCAGCGGCCGGGCCAAGCCGGGCGGCCTCGGCCAGATCTACCTGGGCCACGAACTCGAAGGGAAGCTCCCGCTCCAGATGCTTGCGCAGGTGAGGGGCATGGGTTGGCCCGCCGCGCCCAACGATCTCGCCGGCATTGGCGGGCACCGTCCGCACGGGCCAGGAGAAGCCATTGGGCAGGTCCGGGGTTCCGCCGATGCGCGTGGCGCCTGGAACTGCCGCCCCCGCCTCCGCCAGCGGTTTCAACACGATGGCCGGAACGAGAGCGGCAGCAATCGTTTCAGCCATCTCAGAGCCGAAGGTTTTTTCGAGCGCCTTGCGGGCTTCATGAGCAATCGAAAACACGGATCGTCCTTTCATGGCGGGCAAGCCGGCAGACCTTGCACTACGAAACGGATGCGGCGCCAACGCTTACGGACGCTGCTTCTCGTAAACGGCGATCATGGGGCCTAGGCCTATGAAGCTGTTACCCGAGCGCGAAGCCGCCGGCACATAGAGCGCGGGCGCGGTTCCTCCGTCCAGGAACAGCGCGTTCTTGCATTTCAAGCCGTCGCGGAACAGCCTTGCGAAGGTGTCGAATGCAACGCCGCCATCCGAGACAACGAACAGTGCGGCCCCTTCGCGCACGCATACGCCGTCGCGCGTTTTCGCCGACGCGCTGGCCCGGGCAATCCGGGGATGCAGCTTGCCGTCGATCACGAGCATGGGCCCGGATTGCGTGGCGAACTGTGCGTTGGGCTTCCGCTTGAGGAAAGCGCCGGTCTCAAGAACCCCGGCTTCGCCCTCGCCTGCATAAAAGACGCCATTCGGCTTCAGATGAAAATTGCCGGGGCCGGACGCCCTGCTGGCCCGGACCATCTGCTGCCCCTCCTCGATGTAAAGCCCGACCGGCCGGAAATCCGGGTGAAACATGCCCCCATTGAGCGCGAAGGCCAGCCTGCCGCCGTTCTTGTCCGCTTTGGGCAGGCTACTCAAATAGGAGTAGGGGGTGCCGTCCGGCTGCTTCCAGAAGATCCTGACATTGAACCGGCTCAAGGGAGCCTCACAGAGCGTGTAGCCATGCTCCTCGAAACTGAAGGGCGCGCAGGGCGGCTTGTGCGTCTCCGCGGCATGCGCCTGCGCCGGTAGAACAGCCAGTGCGAGCAGACCGCCAGCGATGAAATTGATGGAGCGAATCATCGTTAGCATCCTTAGGTTGCCAGGAAACGCAAACGGTATTGTTTGAAGGCGGCGCATGCGTGGCCAAGAGTGCCTGGGGCGCCGCAGACTACCGGCGGCTGAATCGCTTGTCCACATGCCGGCGGGCTGGAATGCGGGAGCGTGCCTGCGCTAAAACGTTTTTCTCCCCAGCGCCGCTGCTATAATGGCCGCTGAACGAACAGGAGCACGCGCTCCTGCTGGAGGATTGGCATGTTCATAGAGCTTCACGACACCGCCGGAAACATCATGCTGCTTTGCATCGAGGATATCCAGCGCGTCCGCAAGGGCGCTCACGGCGGCTCCGACGTATTCATGAACGATCTTGAAGGCTGGGTGCAGGCCGCCGAAAGTGTCGCGGCGGTGCGCGATCTGATTATCAAGGCTGGCGATACCGTCACGGCGCTGCAGGTAGTGGAAACGGGCGCCAAGCCGGTCCGGCTTCAGACAGTGGAGACGCCGCGCGAGCGGGATTAAGGGCACGATGGAGGGGGCGGACATGCTGCGCGATGATGGAAGGTTCAACCCCTCACCCTGTCCCTATCCCTCTGGGAGAGGGACGCTGGAATTCTCGCTGCGGGTAATTCGAGGGTTCCTTCTCCCATGGGGAGAAGGGCAGGATGAGGGGAGATTCCCTTCGTTCGTCGCTCCACGCGCAGAATGCCTTCAGCTCGAAGGGGCGGCAATGCCGCGCTAGTGCTGCGGCTTCTTATAGTTGCCCGCCGGGGCCTTCGCCACGGGGCGCATGGCGGGACGCGGGGGTGCCGGCCGGCGAACGTTTTGCATGGCCGCGCCTTTAGGCAGGCTGTTTTGCTTTACTGTTTCCGTGTGGAAGCGGTTTGCCGTGCTGAAGTTGGCTGGAGCGGGCTTGCCGGCCGTCACGGCACTGTTCACGGCTCCAAATTTCTTCGGCGGGGCTGCGAGCGGCTTCGCCCTGGTCCCAAATTGGTTTGACTTGGTGCCCGCACGGGTCTTGCCGGCGATGTCCGCGCCTTGCGTGCTTAGCGAGGTAGGCTTGAACCCGGTTCCGGCGGCCTTCGCGGCAAAAGTATGCCCCTTGCTGAAATCGCCTGCCTTCGAGGTCGCCGCGATCCCAGGCTTGCCGCGGTTGTTCCCGAATTTCAGGGTTGGGTCCTTGCCCGCGAGCTTGTGATGGTCCTGCTGCTGGCCCGTCATTCCGATATGACGCTCGCTGGCTATGGCACGCTCCTGGGCGGTCGGCTTAACCTGGATGCCGTTTTTGCCGCCGTTGAAGCTCGTTTGTGTGCCGCCGCTGCTTGCAACGGTTTTGCTGTAGATGGCGACGTTGACGCTCAGACCCACATTTACGACGGTCCGGTTGTAGGTGTACACGCCGCCGCGCCAATATCCGCCTTCGAAGCCAGCCCCGCCGTAGCCGAAGCCGTAGTTAACGCCGCCATAGAAGCCGACATGCGGCCCCCAATAGCCGCCGTGCCAGACATAGACACCATCGCTCCAGCCCCAATAGCCAGGCGTCCAGAGCAGGCCGGCCTCGGGCGCCAGCACCCAAGCGCCGGGCACCCAGTAATAGTCGCCCGAGTCATCGTCCCAGCCCCAGTATCCGGGTGTCCAGATATAGCCCGGTCCGGGCAGGGGTGGCTGGGCGTAAACCACGAGCGGGGGCGGCGCCACCGTTATCGAGACAAAAACGCCGGCTTGGGCCTTTCCCGTTTCCGCCGCCATCGGCAGCGAAAGCAGTAAAGCCCCAATCAAAGATGTCGTCCGCATGCCTACACCTGGTTGTATTTGCCACAAAGCGCACGCATAGCGCGCCATTCCCCCAATACAGCCCTGCAAATTCTGCCCATGGCCGCATATTTGGCCCATGCGCATAGCGAAATTGCATCGGCGGGCTGAATATCGCTTAGAGTGTAACTGTGCCGGAATTGTGCCGGCTAGCAATGCCGCCATTAGTCTCAGGGCGAAGTAATGCAATATGGTAATGTCTTGGCGTGTAATACTATAGCAGACTACGTATTCGAATAGCCGCTGGCATTGCGTCAATAAATCGCCACGTTTGTGCGCGGCGGCTAACGCCACGTGAGGCAGGAGGGCCGGAGTGGTGCGCCTGCAAACATGTATCGCCTTGTATAACAGTTTTTTGAGGCGTTAACATAAGACGCTGATATTGCGTTGCGAATCTGGCGCCGGGCTCGTCCGGATTGCAAAGTTGCCGGCGGGAGGGACTATTGCTTGAGGCTGGCCGCCATGCCATTGCCCAAGTTCCGGGTTCTGCTAGTGGCAGTTAAAACTGCGGCATGCCGGAGAAATACACGAACTAAGTCTGCCGCGGATCGCCTGAGCCACTGAAATAACCGGACCCCACTCCGGAAGCGCCTCCGGAAAACGCTTCCTTCGCCACTCAAAATTGAATTGGCGGAACCGCTGGGAACGCCAATATGCCGTTATACCGAGGCTCACGGCCGGGCGGCCGGAGAAGGCGGCGGATGGATGCGATATCGGGTCTCTTGCCTGCGTTCATGTTTTTTTTGCTTTG
>PMBZ01000181.1 GCA_003153975.1 Hyphomicrobiales bacterium | reverse complement strand
TGCGCACGCCGCTGAACGCGATCATGGGCTTTTCCGAGATGATCAAGGACGAGATGCTTGGGCCGGTCGGCAACGAGCAATACCGTTCCTACGCCGCCGACATTCACGAATCCGGCGAGCATCTCTTGAAGCTCATCAACGAGATCCTCGATCTGTCGCGTATCGAGGCGGGCAAGTACGAGCTATCGGAATCGCCGGTGGATTTCGGCGCGGTGGCAATGGAGTCGCTGCATTTGCTGCGGCTCGACGCGCAGGCCAAGAACCTCCGCCTCGTCACGACCTTCAAGCCGGACATGCCGCAAATCCTGGCCGACGAGCGGGCAGTCCGCCAGATTTGCCTGAATCTGCTGTCCAACGCGATCAAGTTCACTCCCGAAAACGGCACAGTCGTCCTGCGCACGGGCCTTCTGCACAGCGGCGAGGCGTTCCTGACGGTTCGCGACAACGGCCCCGGAATTGCGGAGGAGGAGTTGCCCGTTGTCATGAGCGCGTTCGGGCAGGGCCGGGAGGCAGCCAGGCTGCCGAACAATGGCACGGGGCTGGGGTTGCCGATCGTGGCCGGCCTTGCCGAGCTGCATGGAGGCCGCTTCGAGCTGCGCAGCAAGACGGGAGCCGGAACCGAGGCTTCGGTCATCATGCCGGTGTTCCGGATTGTGCCGGCTGGCGGGGGTCACGGCAACGGCAAGCAAGCGGGCAAGGTGATGCCCTTTCCCGTGCGTGGCGCCGCCTGACGCCGCGGCTGGAGCCCAGGCTGACGGTTGCGAGCCATTGCCCGCTGTCGATCGGGACGCGCAAGAAGCGCGGCGATAGCGGAGGGCTGCCGCCTATTCATTTGGCCGCCGCCAGCTTTCCGGCCATTGAACCTGCCCGTCCCATCTTTCGCCAGGGGTGCCGGAGTGCGCTGGCTGCAAATCGGACTGCCGCGAGTCTTGCTGGCGGCGGTGGTGTTTGGGAGCATTAGGCAGTGCCGCGGCAGGCGAGGCGAGGATCGCGCAGCAAAACGCAAAGATCGTGCCGAGCGCCGTGGTCCTGAGGGGGTAATCCACAAGCGAATGGGCCAGCAGCAAAGCGATAATCAGAATGGCCGTTTTCTCCAGCATGGATTGCGCACGCCCGGCGCCTTCCGGTGCGGCTCGCCAAACGGCAAGCGAGCGCCGCACAAACCAAACCAGGAACCCCGCCAGAAGAAGGACGCCCAGAAGTCCCGTTTCTAGAAGTAGCTCGGCCAAGTCGTTATGCGCCCTGTTGGCATATTCCTGGAACAGCGCGCTGTCTTTTTCAGCGGTTGCATAGACGGGAACGAACGAGCCGGCTCCCGTGCCAAAGGGAAGCGATTTCAGCGCGGTTTCGAAAGTGGTCTGGCTGAGAACCGGGCGGATATCTGGGCCGGTCTGGGCGGCTTCGAAGCGCGTGAGCAGCGGACCGAGCCCGAACAAAATGGTGAAAACCGCCGCAAACGCCGAAATCGCAATTGTGGCCCTGCGGGCGGTGCGGTGCTCGTCTTGGCCGGATGCCCGGCTCTGCCTGATGGCAATCGCCACGATCCCGGCCAGCGCCGCGGCGGCCAGGATCATGCCCGCTCTTGAGCGCGAGAGGGCCAGTCCGCCGGCGGTGCCCACGAGAAATGCGGCGGCGGCGGCGAACACGAGTGTGGACTTCGTTCCGATCCTGCCGCGTTTATGGGTATTTCCGGCCGTGAGTTGGAACCACACGGCGGCAAGCGCAAGTGTCACATAAAGGTGCGCGGCAAAGTGGTTGCGGTTTGCAAACAGGCCTACAGCGTCGCCCGGATTGGTGACGCCATAGAAGCGGAGCGCGGACAGAGAACCCTGGGCTACCTGCATGAAGCCAAGCAGAAGCGACAAGCCGCCAAATCCGATAAGCAGCCAGCACAGCTTTAGCCTTTGCGCGGGGCCAAGCTGCATGACGCCGGCGAAGACCGAGAGCGGAACGATGAGCGCGACAGCCGCGGCCCACGTTGCCTGTGGAGCGAGGGAAAGCGTTGCCCTGCCGGGAAACTGCGGCTCGCCCTCCTGTCCTTGGGCGTAGGACAGGAGGTGAGCGCCGCCACGCCCCATGTTGAAGGGCAACGGCAGAACCTGCAGGAGGGTTATGAACGCAACACAGCAAAGAAGAGCGAAGGCTGTCCGCGCCTTGTGCCTGTCTGGATGGCGTCCGCTCAGAGCGGGCCAGAGCGCCGTGACCAGCAGGGGAACGGACAAAAACTGGGCGGCAAAGTCGCCAAGATAGCCCGCGTGCGTGCCGCCGCCGAACGCGAGCCCGGTGAAAAGTACGATAACGCAAAACCCAAAAAGCATTTAATTGTATCCAGGCCCCTTGGTGCACTGCCTTCCTGCCGGCAGGCCCCGCCATGGTTCCGGGGCAGGCTGCACAGCGCTTCTGGCCCGCGCGCTTAAGGTTACGTTCCACGATGGCGCGGGAATCAATTCCCTTGCAACGCCTCACCCAATGTTTTACGCATATTGTTAAGAAATGAGCAATGCATTCTTAACGCAATGGATAATATGGCACGGCAGGGGTAGCAAGCGAAAGCCAAGCCAGCTGGACGCTTGCGGTGTCCTTTCCACAGGACAGTCCGGGCACACCTGGGCGGCGGTGGAAGGAAGCGAAGGCGGGGCATTCTGGCGGGGCATTCTCTGGTGCCGGCGTGCAGATGCGGTACGTTATGCGGAAGTGAGTTGAAGTCATGCAAGATGCCGGCAGCGGGACCGCTCCCGAATATCCGCGCCCAGCCGTTCAGGCCGGAGCCGCGGCAGTAGCTGTGCAGCGTGACGTTTCCGGGCCGCTGGGCTGGCATGCGGGTGCCGGCGGCGGAGGCGGTGCAAACCCAAGCGATGGGACGGACCTTGCTCAGTCGCTCCAGCAATATGTCCATATTGGGATGAAGCGGAAGTGGCTCATCCTGAGCGTGGTGCTGGGGGTGGTGGCGCTGGGCCTGACCAAGGCCATGCTGGCCGTGCCGCGGTATACGGCAACCGTCAGGATTCAGATCGACCGCGAACCCCTGAAAGTTCTCGACCGTGGCATGACCACGCCGCAGGAGGAAGGAGGCACCGATTTCCTCAAGACCCAGTTCGAGCTTCTCAAAAGCCGGGCCATGGCCGAACGCGTGGTGGCAAAGCTCAGGCTCAACGGCGATGCGGACTTCCTTGCGAGCGGGCACCCGGGCGCCTTGGGCAGGATCGCCGCGCTGATCTCGGGGCCGCCGGCCAGGCTTTCCGCCCAGGATGAGGAGGTCAAGGCCGTGGCAGCGATCACCGGCAACGTCGACGTGAGGCCCGTTGCCGGTGCGCGCCTCGTCGATGTGAGCTATACCGACCCCAATCCGCGCCGCGCGCAAACTATCGCCAACGCCTACGCCGACGCCTACATGGCCTCGAATGTGGACAAGAGGTTCAAGGCCAACGCCTTTGCCAAAAACTTCCTGGAGGACCAGCTCAAGCAGCTTCAGCTCCGCATGGAGGAATCGGAGAAAGCAGCTCTCAAATTCGCCGAGAAGGAAAAGATCGTCGAGGTCAACGACAAGGCCTCGGTTGCCGAGAACAACCTCTCCGCCGCCAACACCGCGCTCGGTCAATTGATTTCGGAGCGCATCAGAAGCGAGCAGCAATGGCGGCAGGTGGAGATCACGCCGGCCACCAGCCTTCCGCAGTTTCTTTCGAACAAGGTGATCGAGGAACTGCGCGCGCACAAAAAGCAGCTTGAGACCGAGTACCAGGAGAAGCTGGAAGCCTTCAAGCCCGGCTATCCCGAGATGCTGCAAATCTCCAACAAGATCAGGGAAACCGATAAGCAGCTCGGCCAGGAGGCAAGCGAGATCCGCAACTCGCTGAAGGCGGCTTACGAGGCGGCCCTCGGCCAGGAAGGGGAGATGAAAAAGCGCGTTGAAGAATTGCGGGAGGAAGTTCTGTCGCTGCAAAAGAAAGGTATCGAGTATAACTTCATGAAGCGCGAGGTGGAAACCAACCGCGGGCTCTATAACAGTCTTTTGCAGCGGTATAAGGAGGTCGATATAGCGGGCGGTTCCGGCACCACCAACATTTTCATCGCCGATCCCGCCGTGCTTCCGGCAGCGCCATCCGAACCGAATGTGCCGCGCACGCTTCTGTTCTCGCTGGTGCTGGGTCTCGCTTCCGGGGCAGGCATAGCCTATCTCCTGGAAATACTCGACGACCGCGTCCGTGCGCCCGAGGAACTGGAGCAGCTTTCGGGCATCGCGGCTCTCGGGGTTATCCCAAGCGTTCCGGCGGGTATCGAGGAGGCGCTGAAGGACCCGCGCTCGTCGCTCTCCGAGGCGCACCGCTCGCTTGGCACGGCACTGCAATTCTCCACCGAGACGGGGCTGCCACGGTCCATCGCCATCACAAGCTCCGGCCCAGGCGAGGGCAAGTCCACAACGGCGGTAATGATCGCCCGCCATTTCGCGTCGCTGGGCCTCAAAGTGCTTCTGGTGGACGCCGACCTGCGCAACCCCTCTCTGCACGTCAAGCTGGGCCGGGACAATTCATGCGGCCTGAGCAACTATCTTACCGGCAATGCGGTGCCTCCCGATCTGGTGCAGAAAACCGGAAATCCCAATCTTGCCTTCATGGCCTCGGGGCCTTTGCCGCCGAATGCCGCCGACCTTCTGGGCGGCAACCGGATCTTCTCGCTGGTCACGCTCGGCTCGGAGGTTTTCGACCTGATCGTGATCGACTGTCCGCCGCTCCTGGGGCTCGCCGATGCGCAGCTTCTGGCCAACGCGGCCGCGGCAACGGTATTCGTGGTGGGGGCAGGCGACCAGCGCAAGGCATTCATCCGGGCGGCGCTCAGGCGTTTGGCCCAGGCGCGCATCGCCGTCGTTGGCGCGGTGCTGAACAAGTTCGACGCGAGAGCCATCAACTACAGTGTTACCAGCGGCGTGAATTCCA
>PMBZ01000217.1 GCA_003153975.1 Hyphomicrobiales bacterium | reverse complement strand
TTCAATGCGTAAGCTGCGGCGGATTGAAGCAGCTAATGCCTATCTGGTCCCCCTGTAAGCGTTTTTCCAGGGAGCCGCCAGCAGGCTATCTCGCAGAAGCGAAGGGGGATTTAACGCGCGGCCTTAAGCTGGGCCGCGCCGGCAATATAAAGTAAAATCAAAGCGTTAAGATGTGGCGCTGTCCGCGCCTTCAGCTATGCCGGAACCGCATGGCGGTTATTTCTCGCTGTTCACGATGACGATATCGGTGGGCCGGGCAAGGTCCAGAAGCGAGCGCGCCTGCTCGTCCAGAAGCGAGGGATCGGCGGCCGATTTGTCCTTGAGAAGGGCCGCATCGCGCTCAAGCCGCGCATGCTCGCCCTTGAGCTGCGCCAGTTCCTTCGTCATAGCCTCGACGCGGGCTTGAATCTGGCGGTTGGCGACAAGCCCATGCCCGCCCCGGACGGCTTCGGCCGCCACATAGCCGATGAGACTGAGCAGCACCAGGAATAGGATGAACTGCTTCATACGCCGCCCCTCGTCTTTGTCCGTACTGCCCCTTACTGGCGAGTCGCAGAGTAGCGCGGCAAGCGTTAGCGCATGGTTAACGGCAGGGTTCGCGCCAGTTCCGCGTCATGCAGGGAACTCCATTATGCCACGCGCGGCCGTTATCGCGAGGCGGCTTCCTGCCGCAGCCGCGATCCGGAAAAGCGCGCTCTACCCTTCGCCGGACAGCGCGGGCAAATCGCGCGCGCCATGCAGAACTCTGACGATCTCGATCCCGCTTTCTCTTGGAATATAGAAAATAATGTAATTACGAAAATTCCTCACGCCATGCGATCTCATGCCCGCCAGCCCGGGCCACGCAAAATCGCGGGGCGTGCCGATCCCTGGCGTTGCCGCAAGCAGTTCCTCAGTCTCACGCACCGAATCCGCAAACCTGAGCGCGGCCTCCACATTGTCCTTCGCGATATAGGCAGCGGCTTCGAGAACATCGAAGCGGGCCGCGGGGCGGCGCGTGATTTTGGCGCTCATTGCCCTGAAGTCTTGGAGACCGCCCCCTGGATCTCATCCTTCAGCGCATCCCAATAAGCCCCGCTAGCCTCCTCGGGCTCGCCGGAGCGGACGCCCTCGATCAGCATCAGTTCGAGCTTGGCCTTGGCCTGCCGCTCGCGGTCCTCGCGGATCAGGGCGCGCACGTAATCGCTGACATTGGCGAAGCCGCCCTCGGCCACGCGCTGGTGGACATGGTCGCGCAAAGCCTCGGGCAGGGAGATGTTCATGGTGGCTGTCATGGGCGGGATTATAGTCGCGCCGGCGTAGAATGGCAATCTTTGCCAAACCCATGCCAAAGCTGCCGCAATCGTGTCCCGCTGGACTTAGGCCCATGCCCGGCATACTCTGCTCTCCAGGACAAAGCTCCTCGACGAAGCCTTGAATGCCGTCCGGCGCCTGCCGCCCGGAATGCAGGATCGCGTCGCGCGCCATGCTCGCCTTCGCCGGCGAGGAGATTGGCGAAGTTTATATCCTCACGCCGAAGGAAGAAGCGGCCCTTGCCGAAGCCGGGGCGGCGGGCGGCGAGTTCGCCACCGAAGAGGAGGTGCGGGCCGTCTGGGCGAAGCACGGCCTGTGAAGGTCCGCTATAATGTCCAAATGCCGGCTGCCGCTATTTGCCGGTGCATGGCATCGGGCGCCAGATCGATTTCGCCGGGCCAGGTGACGGCGCCATATTCGAGGTAGACTTGGCCGAAAAGCGCGTCATCCGCGAGTGCGGCGAAAACTCCGGCCTCCGGCGAAAAGATGAGCCGGCGCATGTCCACGATGCCGTCAAGACCATCGAGGAAACGGACCTTCAGTTTGTAATCCGGCAACGCTTCGACGGCGGCAACCCGCCAGCGGGCCTTCGGCGCGATGGGCGGATTTATGCCAGCGGATCGATTTTGTCCGGCGTCTGGTTTTGAGAGCATCGGTTCCATGCCTCTATTAATTCGGTTTGGTGGGCCTTGGCCCATTCCAGGACAAGCGATTGCGCGCGGCGCGCAGGTGCTTGTGCGCTACCGCTTCGCTGCTTGAGCGCAGGTGCCCCTCCAGAACTTGCAGCGTTCCGATATCGATCAGCGCCTCGTCTTCGGCGTAGAGCGCGTGGAAATGCGGCGGCGCGTGATCGTTCCAGAACATCTGGATCAGTATACCATAAAACACGCTCAGCGTTGGCATTGGGTTTCTCAGGCGGCCTTGAGGCGCGCTTGCAGCTCTGCGAGTTCGCCGTCGCGGCGGTGGTAGCCGGTATCGGCGATGAGCGCGGCGGCCTTGGCGGTCTGGGCCTCCGCCTCCGCGCGGGCGGCTGCGGGGCTGGCGAAGGCTGCCGGCACATCGAGGGCGAGGCGGGCGCGCTCAAGCGCCAGGTCCGTGAGGTAGAGCCGCATCTCCTCGCCGGCGATGTCCTCCACCTCGGCGAGATCGGCGCGGATGCCCTCGATGAGGTCCGTTTCGCCGGAAGCGGCGCGGCGGCGCCGGTGCGCCGCGCGGGCGAGGAGGGCTTGGGGAAGAAAGTGCGCCGCGCCCGATTTGCGCAGGCCGGCGACGGCGGCGTCGAGTGAGCTGGCGGCCTCCGCGCTGCCGAGTGCGTCCTGCGCGCGTCCTATCAGCAGGTGAGCGAAGCCGATGTCGAGGAGGCCCAGGCCTTCGCCGAGATAGCACTCGGCAACGTTGAGCTGATAGTAGCCGCGCTCAAGCGCCCAGGCCGCATAGCCGCAGGCAAGGAGCAAGTCGCCGTGCCTGTAGCCCGGGAGGGAATAGAGCTGTGCCGAATCGGGTTGGAATTTGCCGTGTATCTCCTCTGCTTCGACTAACAGCGCGGCGGCGCGGCCGGAATCGCCGATGGCGACTAGGACAGCGGCAAGGTTTGTGCGGCGGTCTGCACGCTGCCCGTCGTCGCCACTGAGATCAGCGTGGGTGACGGCCAGTCCGGCTACGTCCAAAGCCGCAGTGACGCGTCCTAGCGTCAGCAGTGTGTTAACGAGTTCGCAGCCTACTCGTGCAGCATTGCACCAGTCTTTGCGGGCAACGACTGCTTCGAGGCCGGCCCGCTGCGGCTCGAGAGAATCGCTCAAGCGCCCCAGAGCCGTCAATGCGACCGCCACGGAACCCAGGGCCATTCAAAGAATCCTGCCC
>PMBZ01000020.1:8670-57954 GCA_003153975.1 Hyphomicrobiales bacterium | reverse complement strand
GAGGAGCGCTAAACTCCCGGTAAGAGACGGTATCGCCGGCGGTCCGTAAGTCCGGTCCCGGCCTTGAGCGCCCCCCATTGGTCATTGCTGCCAGGGCTACGAAGTACCAGTGAGGGGGAAGCCCAAACGCTGGCGAAGCTTGGCAGCTCTGTTTTCATCCGTCCGCGGATTGCGGCAATAAGGGAGCCGTGCCAAGCGCGCAGCCGCGCGCTCTTGCGTCCGCCATCCGGCTGGGCGAATTCGGCCTCCCGGCCAAACCGGGGCATGCAGTGCCGCCGCGGCCAAACGGCCGCCAGCGACGAAGAACGGTGCTCCGCGGCTTCCGCCGCCGCATTAACGAAGGGTTGATTTCGGGTGGGAGCTTATCATGGTAAATACGCACGCGGTAAACGCACGGGCCACATGTGTTCCAGACGCGCATTTCTGCTGATTTTTTCTTGTTTTGGGCGGCCGATTTCCGCAGTTCAAAACCCCGTTAAATATAGTCTAATATTGGCTCTTAACAAGACCGGGCTAGCAGCCAAACCCCTTAGGACACTGTTTTGCACGATATATTAATAGCATGGCGCACTTAACGACTACCTCGGCTTTTTCTGCTATATTGCTTCGAAAGCGGGCATCATCCTGGAGTAGCCGAAAAGTGGCAAAAAGAGCTATGGTAGAGTTAGCCGGACGTTACCGCCAGGCGGCCCGCCAGCTCGCCGCGCAAGTTCCCACGGGAAAGCGCTTGCGCCGGATCGTTTCCCGCGGACCCCGCCGCGCAGCATACCAGGAGCCTGAATGACAGAGCGCGCTACGGATCGCGGAACGATCCCGCCGTCGCTGCGGAGCGCTATCAGCGCCTTCGTCGCAATGGATTTCATGAGGGATGCGAACGCCCGCCAGGCTGCCGGCGAGGACACTGTCCACATGGAGGTTGGCCAGCCTGGAACACCGGCGCCCCGGCTTGTGCGCGAAGCGGCGATGAAGGCCATAGCGGGCGCCCCGCTGGGCTATACCGACGCGCTCGGCCACCCTGGCTTGCGCGAGCGGATTGCCGGGCATTACCGCGACACCTACGGACTCGAGATCGCGCCATCGCGGATCGTCGTAACCACTGGATCTTCGGCGGGCTTCATCCTCGCCTTTCTTGCCCTGCTCGATCCAGGCCAGGGGATCGCGCTTCCAGCCCCAGGCTATCCCTGCTACCGCCAAATCGCGCGGGTGCTGGGGCTGCGGCCAGTTCATTTGCCGGCTCGGGCGGAAAGCCGCTTCCTGCCACGCGCGGAGGATGCACGCCTGGTGCTCGACAGCGGCGAGGCAAGCGCTGTGCTCCTGGCCAGCCCCGCCAACCCCACGGGCACGATGTTTCGGCCGGCGGAGCTTGAAAACCTGGTGAAGGCGGCGCGGGAAACCCGCTCCTGGTTCATCTCGGATGAAATCTACCACGGCCTCACCTATTCGGGTCCAGCCGCCACTGCCCTCTCCTACTGGGATGACGCCGTCGTCATCAACAGTTTCTCGAAATATTATTCGATGACGGGGTGGCGCGTGGGCTGGATGGTGGTGCCGGAGCGGCTGACGCGCGTTTTCGAGCGCCTCGCTCAAAACCTCTATATCGCGCCGCCCACCGTCTCGCAGCTTGGCGCCATCGCCGCCTTCGACGCCACGGAAGAGCTGGAGGCATATAAGGCCGCGTATGCCAGGAACCGGGAAATGCTGCTCAACGAGCTGCCAGAAACGGGCTTCGGCAGCCTCGCGCCCGCCGACGGTGCGTTCTATCTCTATGCCAACGTCGCGCACCTGACGGACGGCAGCGAAGGCTTCGTGCGGCGGATGCTGAGTGAGACCGGCGTCGCCGCCACGCCCGGCATCGATTTCGACGAGGCCGAGGGGCGGCATTTCGTGCGCTTCAGCTATGCGGGCACCTTCGAGAATATGCGCGAGGCGGCCCGCAGGCTTAAAGCGTGGACCCGGACAGCATAGGAGGCCAAGCTTCGCCCTAGCGCGCTTCGGCCTTCAGCCTTAGCAGCAAATCCTTCACCGGATGATGCGCCCATGCGCGGGTCACGAAGTCCCTGTGCTCGGTCTCGGGCGCCGTCGAGATGAAGCTGACCGTGCCCCTGAGCTGTCCCTTCAGCGAGGTATTGTAGGACACGTCGCGGCCTTTGAGGATTTCCTGAAGCTCCGAGTTGTGGGCCCTCGTCGAATTCGCGAAGGCGCTCACGAAGAAGGCCTTTTGCCGCGACGAAATCCAGCTCGCGAAGGTGTCGACGTCTCCATAAAGAGCATCGAGCAGCACGATGCCGCGCACCCGCTCCCCAACGTTGCCCTGCTTGATGCAAGAGGCCGCGGTCATATACCCCCCGCTATAGGCGACGATCACGATGGGCATCGTGTCGAACACCCGCTTGGAGCGCGGATCGCCGTGCAGCTTGACCAGCTCGGCGCTCGCTTCCTCCAGGTAGCGGCGGAAGCCGCCCTGCTCCCAAAGTTTGCCGGCGCTCGAGTCCGCCGCATCGGATGCAAGCTGGGGCGCCACCAGAACTGCATTCACCCCCGATTCGGAAACCTGCTCGGGCACCCGCTGGCGGCTGATTACATCCCGCTGAAGCGTCGCCCCGTGGCCATGGAGAAAGACAACCATGAGCGACGGACGCCGTACGTCGAAGCCTTTCGGTATATGCAGGAGGGTCTTGCTGTCGCCATAGGTCTTGTCTTCCCAGTAGACAGTACCGCTGAATGTGCGATGGCCGCGCCGGCCGTCCTCGTTTACGTCCAGAAAAGGCCGCCCTGTGCTTGGAACCGTGCCATGATAGGGAAACGGCCCATTCTCTAACTCCGCCAGCTTGGTCCGTGTATGCCGCAGCGGAGCGAGAGGGGGCTCGGCTTTTATCGTAGCCGCCTTCTTGACCATCTTCACAGGTATAAACCCGGCTTCCACCGCTTCTGGGGCGGGGGCCGGTTTCTGGAAACCCTGTTTTGCCATTCTGTTGAGCCGGTCGGCAACCGGCACGCCTTCTCCGCCAACGCTTGCGCTTGGCCGCGCGTTCTCTTGGACGAATTCTAAGCTATTGGCGTCATTTCTGCACGCACAAGCTAAAACGCTAAGCAAGATGACCGCCGGATAGCGAAGTAAGTGTAACCTATTTTGAATCATCCACCAGCAATCCGCTGCTGCTTGCATCAATTCATTCACTCAAGCCAGCCCGCCCCGTCATCGGATATTGCGCCGCTTTTACAGGGGAATCGTGTCCATATCATGAGCGCCGGATACTGGGCGCTGACCGCGAAGGGCTTTTTACAGGAAACGCGCGCTACCATAGCACCGAGGGCTCGCCCAGTCCAAGTTGCCATTGGGCAACTACCGGAACACTAAGAGCGCCCGGTATTGTTGAAAACACGAAGGCTTGGTAAGACCTCTGCATGAGCGACGCATCAGCTGCTATTCAGGAGCCGGCCCCCGATGGTGTAAACACCGCCGGCGCCCGGCTGTTCGAGATTCCGAGGGTTTCCGCGGTCACGGCGCTAGCGCTGGCCGTGGCCGACATGATCGGTACCGGCGTATTCACCAGCCTGGGCTTCCAGGTCCGGGACATCCCCTCCGGCTTTGCCCTATTGATGTTATGGGTGGTGGGAGGCGTGGTCGCGATGTGCGGCGCACTCTCCTACTCCGAGCTGGCGGCGGCTTTTCCCCGCTCGGGCGGTGAATATAATTTTCTATCCCGCACCTTCCATCCAGCCATCGGCTTTCTTGCCGGCTGGATTTCGGCAACGGTTGGATTCGCGGCGCCGGTCGCACTCGCGGCCATGGCTTTCGGCCAATATTTCGCCGGGGTGGTGCCAGGCTCCCCTCCGCTCGTTTTGGGCCTTGGGGTTACGATCCTGGTCTCGCTCGTTCACCTGTCGGGCACTCACCGGGGAAGCATACTTCAGAACATATCGACGTTCATGAAGCTCGGCCTGATCGCGGTCTTGATTATTGCCGGCTTGGTTTGGGGACAGCCGCAAAACATTTCATTCGTTCCGTCGGCCGCTGATTTTGGATACATCACGGGCACGCCATTCGCGATCGGCCTCGTTTTCGTGCTCTACGCCTATTCCGGCTGGAACGCGGCAACCTACATCGCGGGTGAAATCCACGAGCCCCACAAGAGCCTGCCGCGCTCCATCATCGCATCCCTTGTGATCGTCACCGGCCTCTATGTACTGCTGAACGCCGTGTTCCTGTACACCACGCCTATCGACGAGTTGAAAGGGCAGATCGATGTGGGACTGATTGCCGGGCGGCACATATTCGGCGAGGCGGGCGGCCGTGTGGTCGCGGCATTTATCTGCATCGGGCTTGTTTCATCCATCAGCGCAATGATGTGGATTGGGCCGCGTGTCACCATGGTGATGGGCGAGGACATCCCCTTGCTGCGGGTTTTCGCGAGGAAAACCGGAAACGGCGTGCCGGCCGTAGCCCTTTTATCTCAGCTCGCCGTCGTGGCGGCTCTCTTGCTGATGCAAAATTTCGAGGCAGTGCTCGACTTTATTCAGTTCGCCTTGACATTCAGCTCCTTCCTTACCGTTCTTGGCGTAATCGTGCTAAGATTCCGCCAGCCGGATCTGCCAAGGCCATACAAGGCTTGGGGCTACCCGGCGACTCCATTTATCTTTTTGGCTGTAACGCTTTTTGTGCTTACTCACCTCGCCACGGTGCGGCCGCTGCAATCCCTGGCCAGCTTCTGCACCATGCTTGCGGGTTTTCTTTTATACGCGATCTCGGTAAGACACGGGCGCAAGGCGCCATAGGAGACTTCCTGGCCAATGACCTTAGTGAATTCACTCGCGAAACATCTCGCGCTCGCTTTTGCGATTCTGATTCTAGCTGCAAGTGGCGCCTTCGCGGCTGACGGCAAGACGGCGGACGACATCGCGCATTTCATCGCGGGCATGCGTCCCTCGGCCGATTCACCGCTCGCGGCACTTACGGCCGACGCCGAATGGAAACGGCACGAGGCCTTCTTTAACACGAGCTGGAAAGAGTTTGAGGACAAGAACCTTTCCAAGGTCAGAGCCTGGTCCACCGAAAACGTCAAGCAGTCGCAGGCTACCCTCTACTACATGTTCAGCGGCCCCGATATTTTGTACGCCGACGCATTCTTCCCCAATGCGAAGACCATCATCATGAGCGGCCTTGAGCCCCCCGGCCCGATACCGCAGGCTGGCGACATCAACGCGCGCGCCATGAGCGGCCAGCTTGGCGGCATCCGCGCTTCGCTCGGCAACCTGCTGAAGCACGGCTATTTCATCACCAGCGAGATGGGCTCCCAGCTTTCCCGCAGCAGGCTCTACGGCACGTTGCCCGTGATCTATCTGTTCCTGGCACGGTCCGGAAAGACGATCCATGACGTGAGCCTGATCGCGCTGGACACGGAGGGCAAGCCGCACCCTCAAGACGAAGCCGGCGTGAAAAGCTACGCATCGGGCGTAAAGATCGTTTACGCGGGAAGCGACGGCCAGGAACGCACGCTGTATTATTTCAGGACCGACCTTTCAAACAAAGGTGTGGCCGCGAGCGGCTACCTGAAATTCTGCCAGGAGTTCGGCACGGGCGACAGCCTTGTAAAGAGTGCCTCCTATCTCCTGCATAACCCTGGATTTTCGGATGTCCGGGACTTTCTGCTCAAGAACAGCGTCGCGATCCTGCAAGACGACACCGGCATCCCGGTCAAGTACTTGGGCGATGCGGACTGGAAGCTCCGGCCCTATGGAACCTACTTGCACCCGATCCGTCAATTCTGGCACGCGGATCAGCCCAAGCTGTGGGAACTCTACCGCAAAGAACACCCGGCACCGCTCGACTTCTCGGTCGGATATCACTGGGGCAAGCCGTCGAATTTGCTGATTGCCCAGAAAAACAACCCGGCGGGTACGGAAGTCAAATAGAATAGGACACGCGATGGGGCTGCATGGCGCCGGCTCAGGCCAGCGTTCATGCAGCCATCCGCATGGACAAGTTGAAGCGATAGTCGCGGGATTTGCCTGCACTGCCAGCGCCCGTGGCGCTACACCTCAGCCCTTCGAGGTGGCGGCATGTGTATGGCTTTCCGCAGAGGGATAGGCGCCGCGGACACGGGCCGCAAGCTCTGCAAAATTGCCTTCGCGTATCGATTGCCGGATCGCGGCCATCAATTCCTGATAAAAATTCGTATTGGCCCAGCTCAGGATCATGGGCGCAAGATACTCGCCCGCGCGCAGGAGATGATGAATATAGGCTCGCGAGTAGTCGCGCGCGGCGGGGCATTCGCTGGTTTCGTCGAGCGGCCGCATGTCTTCCATATGGACGGCATTGCGCATGTTTAACTTGCCACTCCACGTGAAGGCCTGACCGTGCCGGCCTGAGCGCGTAGGCATCACGCAATCGAACATATCGACACCGCGCTCGACCGCGCCAATAATGTCCGCCGGCGTTCCCACTCCCATCAGATAACGAGGCTTGCCCTCGGGAAGCAGCGGGGTGGTATGGGAAAGCGTCTCGAACATCGCGTTCTGCCCTTCGCCAACCGCAAGACCGCCGATGGAGTATCCATCGAAATTCATGGCCACGAGCGCCTGCGCCGATTGTGTGCGAAGTTCCGGATAGACGCTGCCTTGTACGATGCCGAACAGCGCACGGCCAGCCGGCGCCCGCTCACGAAATGCAGCCAGCGAACGCTCGCCCCAACGCAAGGAAAGCTCCATCGAGCGGGCAGCTTCCTCGAAGGTCGCGGGGAACGGCGTGCATTCGTCGAACTGCATCTGAATGTCCGCGCCAAGCAGGTTCTGCACCTCGATCGAGCGCTCCGGACTTAGATCGTAAAGCGCGCCGTCGATATGCGAGCGGAAGCTGACGCCTTGCTCTGTCACGGTGCGGAGCTGGCTGAGCGACATGACCTGAAAGCCGCCGGAATCCGTGAGGATCGGCCCGTCCCACCGCATGAAGCGATGCAGGCCGCCAAGCCGGGCGACGCGTTCCGCCCCTGGCCGCAACATCAGGTGATAGGTGTTGCCGAGAATAACATCGGCGCCGGTTCTCCTCACATCGTCGAGGAAAACGGCCTTCACGGTCGCGGCTGTGCCCACCGGCATGAAGGCGGGTGTACGGATCGTGCCCCTCGGCGTGCCGATCTCGCCCAGGCGCGCACCGCCATCGGTCGCCAGTAGCTTGAATGAAAATGCAGATGTCACACTATTTCACTTTCCGCGCGGTGGAGCAGGCAAGCGTCGCCATATGAATAAAACCGGAAACCGCCTGCCACGGCGAGAGCATAGGCATTTTTCATCAGCGCTGTTCCAGCGAAAGCGCAAACAAGCATGAAGAGCGTGGACTTTGGCAGGTGGAAGTTCGTCAGGAGCAGGTCCGTTATGCGGAAACGATGGCCAGGCTTTATGAAAATCCGGGTTTCGCCGCGATAGGGACCAATGAAGCCATCCTCTCGCGCCGCCGTCTCCAACAGCCTCAGCGAGGTTGTCCCCACCGCCACGACCCGGCCGCCGCGCTCGCGGCATTCGTTGATAAGGCCCGCGGTCTCGGCCCCGATGTCGCAATGCTCCGCGTGCATGTGGTGACTGGCGACATTTTCGGTCTTTACGGGAAGGAACGTGCCCGCGCCGACATGCAGGGTCACGAAGGCTGAACGCACGCCCCTTGCCGTCAGACGCTCAAGGAGTTCCGGCGTGAAATGAAGCCCGGCCGTAGGCGCCGCGACAGCACCTTCCCTGCTCGCGTATACGGTTTGATAATCCGTAAAGTCGCGGTCATCGGCCTCGCGGGCGATATATGGCGGAAGGGGCATCGCCCCGAACCTTGCCATCAGGGCTTCAACGCTCTGCCCGGCGCCGGCGGCCACAACCGTTACTGCTCCGTCCGGCTCTTTCCCCGTTATCCTGAGCGCCGCCTGCTCTTCCCCGGCCCCCAGAATTACGGCATCCCCAACTCGCAATCGCCGGGCGGGGCGTGCGAATGCCTGCCACGCGCCATCCGCCTGTCTTTCGAGAAGCGTCAGGGAGACTTCTACCGCCGGTGCGTCATCGCTCCTGGGCGGCCGGACCCCGCTAAGCACAGCCGGGAGCACCTTGGTATTGTTGAATACCATGACATCTCCGGGCCTTAGATAGGCCGGCAAGTCCCGGACTCGCGCTTCCAGGAAGGGATTGCCGCCACGCGGGTCGACGCCAAGCAGCCTTGCCGCGTCCCTGGGCGCGGCGGGCCTTAGCGCGATTGCCGTCTTCGGCAACTCGAAATCGAAGTCCTTGAGGAGCACTGCTAATTCCGGTGCCGGATTGCAATCGCGCTACATAAACCAGCTTTCCTGCTAGCTGGCTGTTCCAACCCGCATGGAAACGATCTTGTCCGGGTCCTTTACCGGCTCGCCGCGCTTGATCTTATCCACGTTCTCCATCCCTTCGGTGACCTGGCCCCAGACGGTATATTTGCCGTCCAGGAAGCGGGCATCGTCGAAGCAGATGAAAAATTGGCTGTCGGCGCTGTCGGGATGATTTGCGCGGGCCATCGAGACGGTTCCGCGCTCATGCGGCGCCTTGCTGAATTCGGCCTTCAGGTTCTTTCCGGACCCGCCGCGCCCCGTTCCCGTCGGATCGCCGGTTTGCGCCATGAAGCCATCGATTACGCGATGAAAGACCACGCCGTCGTAAAAGCCCTGCTGAGCCAGCTCCTTGATCCGCGCTACGTGATTCGGCGCAAGATCCGCCCGCATTTCAATCGTTACGCGGCCTTGAGTTGTTTCCAGGACCAATGTGTTTTCGCTATTCGCAGATGCCATGTTATGCTCTTTCCTCGCTCCGCTAGCCAGAAAACTCCCAAGACTATGCGGCGGCTGACATTTCAATTCCGATTAGGAATGTGGTGATTAACGGGCGTCCGATGCAAGTTGCATTTTTATAATCTTGTCCGGATTAGCCACTCGTCCATTCGCCCCCTGCCCCTTCTTGACGCCGTCGACGAACTGCATTCCTTCGATAACTTGTCCCCAAACCGTGTATTGGCCATCCAGGTTGGAGGCAACCTCGAAACAGATAAAGAACTGGCTGTTGGCCGAATTCGGGTTGCCGGTGCGGGCCGCGCCAACGGTTCCCCGCTTGAACGGGGCTTGCGAAAATTCGGCGGGCAAATCTGGATATTTCGAGCTTCCTGTCCCGTCTCCATTCGGATCGCCCGTCTGGGCCATGAACCCGCCGATCACCCGATGAAATGTCAAACCGTTGTAGAAGCCTTCTCGCACGAGCTGCTTGACCCGCTCCACATGTTTCGGCGCAAGATCGGGACGCAGCTCGATGACGACGCGGCCGTCCTTCAAATCGAGATAGAGTGTGTTTTCGGGGCTGGCGGCATTGGCGCCAAAGCTTGCCAGGGCAAGCAATGACACCAGCAGCGCCGCTAGAAAGCGGAAATGCGGCATTGAAAACCTTTGTAGAGGTTGATTACACACTTTGAGCGCGTAATGCCCTATCGCGGCGGGAATGCGGCCACGGCTACGAAACCTGGAATTTCTGCCTGATACGGTAAAGGACCGCTGGGGAAACAAAGGAAGAAACATCGCCTCCAAGGCTTGCAATCTGCCGCACCAGCGTTCCTGTAATATGTGCGGTTCCGGGCGATGCGGCGACGAAGACCGTTTCGATATCCGGCGACATCTGGGCATTCATGCCGGACATCTGCATCTCGTAGTTGAAGTCGCCCCCATCGCGCAAGCCCCGTACGATACATTGCGCCCCAAGTTTGCGGGCGGCATTCACGGTCAGGCCCTGGAATAGCAAGACCTCGGCGCGGTCCCCCGCCCCGAGACTATCGAGTTCCTCCTCCAACATAGCCACCCGCTCGCTGTCCGCGAACATGGGAGCTTTCGTCGGGTGGACCCCAATCCCCACCGCCAAGCGGTCGAATATTTTGAGCGCGCGGCACATAATGTCCCGATGGCCCAAGGTCGGAGGATCGAAGCTTCCTGGATAAAATCCGCAGCGCATGAAGGCCCCTTAAGTCTTCGAAGCCGATGCAACCTTAATCGATTGGCTCCTCGCCGCCATCGGCGCCGCTCGCGCCATTTCCGCCGCCGCTTCCGTCGTCGGTTACGGGCTCGGCGGAAACTACACGCTCATCCGGCTCGGTCCTGAAAATGGTTACGCCTTGCGCGGAACGCCCGATGACGGAAATACCTTCTATCGGGCAGCGAATGAGCTTACCGCCGTTGGTGACGAGCATGATCTGATCGCTATCTTCCACTGGGAACGACGCGATCAGGGGGCCGTTGCGCTCGTTCACGGCCATCGCGATTATGCCTTTGCCGCCCCGGCCGGACGTGCGGTACTCGTAGGACGAGGTGCGCTTGCCAAAGCCCCGCTCCGAGACCGTAAGCACGTACTGCTCGGCCGCGCCCATCTCCGCATAGCGGGACTGCGTCAAATCGGCGATGTCGCCGCTCTCGATGGCCTCGCCATCGTCGATAGCGCCCTCCTCCGTTTCGCCGAACGCACCCGCCGCATCGCCGTTCTCCGCGCCCGCCCGCTCACCCGCGGCCGCGCGGCGCATGGCATTCGCCTGTTTCAGATAAGCGGCCCGTTCAGCCGGCGTCGCATCCATGTGCCTCAGGATCGCGAGCGAAATAACCCGGTCGTCACCCTCAAGCTTTATGCCGCGCACACCCGTCGACTCGCGGCCTTTGAAGATCCGGACATCGGTGACAGGAAACCGGATCGCCTGCCCTTCGGCCGTCGTCAGCAAGATATTGTCTGTGTCCCGGCAAAGCTGCGCGCCAGCGATCGCGTCGCCTTCATCGAGCTTCATCGCGATCTTGCCGTTTTGCCGGACCTCGGCGAAGTCGGCCAGCTCGTTCCGGCGGACATTGCCGGAGCGCGTCGCAAACAGAATGAAGACGCCCGTCTCACCCCGCTCCTCCTCCGGCAGCGGCAAGATCGAGGTAATCGTCTCGTCCTGCTGGAGGGGCAGAAGGTTGATGAGCGCCTTGCCACGCGCTTGCGGCGCCGACAGCGGAAGGCGCCAGACCTTCATCTTGTAGGCCATGCCGCGGGAGGATAGGAACAGCACCGGCACATGCGTATTGGCGACGAACAGCCTCGTTACGAAGTCCTCGTCGCGCGTGGTCATGCCGGAGCGGCCTTTGCCTCCGCGCCGTTGCGCGCGGTAGGTCGAAAGAGGCACGCGCTTGATGTAGCCGCGATGGCTGACGGTGACGACCATATCCTCTTTTTGGATCAGGTCCTCGTCCTCTACCTCGCCTTCGATATCCAGGATTTCGGTGCGGCGCGGGGTCGCGAATTCTTCCTTGATCGCAAGCAGCTCATCGCGAACGATCCCCACAACCCGGATGCGCGAGCTGAGAATATCAAGATAGTCGCGGATCTTGTCGGCCAAGCCCTTCAACTCGTCGCCGATCTCGTCCCTGCCCAAAGCCGTCAATCTTTGCAAACGCAGGTCGAGAATGGCCTTCGCTTGATCGGCGGATAGCCGGTACACATTCCCTTCGAGAATTACCGAGCGAGGATCGCTGATGAGCGCCAGCAGCGGCGCCACGTCCTCGGCGGGCCAGTCGCGGGTCATCAACTGCTCCCGCGCTGTCGCGGGATCGGGCGCGGTGCGGATGAGCTTGATGATCTCGTCGATATTTGCGACCGCGGTTGCCAGGCCCACGAGGACATGCGCCCGGTCCCGCGCCTTCGAGAGAAGGAACTTGGTTCTGCGGGTGACGACCGTTTCGCGGAATTGCGTGAACGCCACGACGAAATCGCGCAGGTTATGCTGTTCCGGCCGGCCGCCGTTCAATGCGACCATGTTCGCGGCGAACATCGATTGCAATGACGTGAAGCGGTAGAGCTGGTTCAGAACGACATCCGGCATGGCATCGCGCTTAAGCTCGATGACGACGCGATAGCCATCCCGGTCGGATTCGTCGCGCACTTCGGCGATGCCCTCGACCCGCTTCTCGCGGACGAGTTCGGCGATGCGCTCTTGCAGCACCGCCTTGTTAACTTGATAGGGGATTTCGGTGACGATCAGCGCGTCGCGATCCTTGCGGATGGTCTCCACATGGATCTTGGCCCTGACCGCGATGGAGCCACGCCCTTTAAGATAGGCGCTCCGGATTCCCGCGCGTCCCATGATGATGCCGCCAGTCGGGAAATCCGGGCCAGGCACGTGCTCCATAAGCTGCTCGGCGGTAATCTCCGGGTTCTCCAGGCATGACAGGCATGCGTCGATAACTTCGCCGAGATTATGAGGGGGAATGTTTGTGGCCATGCCGACAGCGATGCCGCCGGCGCCATTGACGAGCAGATTGGGAAAACGGGCCGGAAGGACCTTGGGCTCGTGCTCGGAATTGTCGTAGTTGTCCTGGAAATCGACGGTATCGTTCTCCAGGTCGTTCAGGAGCGCATCCGTGATCTTTTGAAGCCTGACCTCGGTATAGCGCATTGCCGCGGGCGGATCGCCATCCACCGAGCCGAAGTTTCCTTGGCCGTCGATCAGCGGCTCGCGCATGGAGAAGGTCTGCACCATGCGTACGAGCGCATCGTAGACGGATTGGTCGCCATGCGGATGATACTTACCGATCACGTCGCCGACGACGCGAGCCGATTTGCGGTAGGGCTTATTCCACTGGTACCCCGTCTCGTGCATCGAGTATAGGATGCGGCGGTGCACAGGTTTCAGCCCGTCCCGGACATCGGGAAGCGCACGCGAAACGATCACGCTCATCGCGTAATCGAGATAGGAGCGCTTCATTTCATCGGTGATCAAAACGGGCCGGACATCGCCCGCACCCCGATCGCCCTGACCGTTATCGGAAGTCCCTGCCAAAATGCTGTCCTTGGCTTCTATTATGCAGCTTCAGCACCTTATACGGTGCTGTGTGCCCCTGCGCGAATATATAGGGAAGCTATTGTAAAATTGGAGCCCCTTGCCCTCAGGCGGGCGCGTAAATCAGAAGGGTATCTCGTCGTCGAGCGCCTTTTCGAAGGTCTTGGGCGCCTCGCTCACGCGGGGTTTCGCGGCCCGGAAATTGCCATTATCCCGGCCCGAGCCTCCAGAACCCGCATCGTAGTCGCTGCTTCCGCCATCGTTGAACCCGGAGCTGGCATTCCGCCCATCGAGCATGGTCAACTGACCGGCATAATTCTGGAGCACAATTTCCGTTGTGTACCTGTCGTTACCAGTGTTGTCCTGCCACTTGCGCGTCTGAAGCTGCCCTTCGATATAGACCTTCGAGCCCTTTTTCAGATACTGCTGAGCGATCTTGGCAAGCGGCTCGCTGAAAACCACAACGCTGTGCCACTCGGTCTTTTCGCGCCGTTCGCCCGACTGCTTGTCGCGCCAGCTTTCGGTTGTCGCCACCCTCATATTGCAGATCGCGCGGCCATCTTGAGTGTGACGGACCTCTGGGTCCGCTCCAAGATTACCGATTAGAATTACTTTATTGACCGAGCCCGCCATGAGAGCCCCTTTCATAGGATGGTGATTCGCTGCCTTAGCTTACACCAGCTCAAGCCTTCGACGACCAAGCCCGCGCATTTTTCCACACCGGAAGGCAGCGCCATGTGTTCACTATACGTTCTAATGGCTACGGGGCTGCGAGTCAAGCCCTTACAATCGCGCCTTCCCGGGGGCTGTCCGGCTTGACGGTCTTGGCGTCGCGGGCGCACGTACAGGGGCGGCATCCGCGGTTCATCGGCAATCGCTTGCCCGCTGTGCTGCCCCTCTTACGCCGCTTGTGCCTAAGCTCCTGCGCGCGCGGCCAAAACCGCGGCCCGCTCGCCCGAGAGAATCGCCCCCTCGATGGTCGCGGGCAGGCCGGTTTGCGTCCAATCGCCCGCCAGAAAGAAATTGCGCCATCCTGTCTGGGGGCCTGGGCGCCTGGCGTCCTGCGCCGGGGTTGCCACCATCGTGGCGCGCTTCTCGTTCACGATCTGCCAGTGCGGCAAGCTCTCCGGAAGCCCGGTTACCGCCGAAATCTCGGCCCATAATCTGGCGGCAAGCTCTTCGCGCGGCAGGCCGGTCAAACGGTCGGCCCCGCTTATGGTGATGGATAGTCTGCCGGGAAAGGCGAAGATCCACTCCACCGTTCCGCCCACGACACCCAGAATGGGCGGGAACGACGGCGGCAGCTCGATGCGGTAATGGGCGTTGACGATGGAGCGGAATTCGTCCGGCGCATCGAGGCCGGGGACAAGTGTTTGCGCAACCCACGGAGGAACGGCAAGGATGACTGTGGCGCCTTCCTCAACCGCGATCCTTCCGTCGCCGAAATCGAGGGCGGCCGCCCTTCCTTCCTCGAACGCAATCCCGCGCAAGCGCCGGCCAAGGGCTACGCTGCCGCCCCTCGCCTCGATGTAGGCGAGCGCAGGCTCGATAAAGGCGGCTGAAAGTCCTTCGGCGACCAGTGGATGGCAGGCGGCTCCGCCCTTTGCCAGTGTTTTCCGCATGACAGCGCCCGCAAGCTTGGCCGAGCCCTCGCGCGGATCGGTATTGAGCGCGGCCAGGAACAAAGGCTCCCACAGGCGCTTATAGAGCGCGCCTTCGCCCCGGATCACATCCGTCACGGTCTTGCGGCTTCCGGCCCACATCAGCGGCAAGGCGCCCAAATAGTCCGCCGGCTTGGTTCCGGGCACGCGGCGCGCGGGATCGAACAGCCATGACGGCCAGAGGCCCTCGTCAATGCTCAGCTTCCAATGCTCTCCGGTGCCCAGATCGGCAAAGGCGAACTCGGCCCGTCCAGGGTCCTGGAGCTTATCCGCCCCGCCGGCAAGTTTGAGATAGCGCATGGCGGCATCGTTGCCCGACAAGAGCAGGTGGTTGCCGTTGTCGATGACGGCGCCGAAGCCGCTGTCATAGTAAGAGCGGCAGCGTCCGCCCGCCTGTCCGGCAGCTTCGTGGACGGCAACCTTGCGCCCGCGCTCCGCTAGACGCATCGCCGCCGACAGGCCCGCGAGCCCCGCACCTACGATGTGAGTTACAGACGGCATGAGACCCCCTCATCCTGCCCTTCTCCCCGCAAGCCCGCCTTGGCGAGCTTGCCTCTTTGCATGCCCGCATCGGCAAGCGGATGCGGCCGAGGCCTAACCCCCGCTCCCCTTGGGGAAAGGGTTGGGGTAAGGGGGGCTTGCATCGCTAGAAAATGAAGTGGCGCAGGAGGATGAATACGAGGCGCGGCTTGCCGAGCTTCACGCACGCGCGGGGCGCCGTCCAGCCGCGGCTCACGAGCCCGCGCAGGATACTCTTGTAAGCCTCGCCCATGACGCGCGGCGTGCGCACCATGCCGCGCGGATGCCGGTTCATGATCTTATCGGCCTCCGCGAAATGCCAGCGCGCAAGCGAAACGATCCGTTCGCAGACCTGTGACAGCGCGGGATGCGCAAGCACGGCGGCGGGATCGGTGCTGGTAATGCCAGCCTCGATCAAAAACTCGCGCGGCAGGTAAAGCCGGCCGATGCCCGCGTCCTCATCCAGGTCGCGCAGGATGTTGGTGAGCTGCAGCGCGCGTCCCAGATGCTCCGAAAGCTGCCTGCCGTCTTCGAGCGGAAGCCCGAACACACGCGCCGACAGCCGTCCAACCGCACTTGCCACGCGGTCGCAATAGAGATCGAGTTCCACAAAGGGCGGGGCCTGGATGCTTTGCTTAACATCCATCTCCATGCCGTTGATGATGGCGCGGAAGTCGTTGCTATCGAGATCGAATTCCAGCACCGCGCTTGCAAGGCCAGCTAGTCCCTCGCGTTTCTGGCCCATATAGATGGCGTCGATATTCCGCCGCCACTCCTCCAGCTTCTGCAGCCGCCCATCGGCCTCTCCGGGGTCGTCGGCGATATCGTCGACCGCGCGGCAGAAGGAATAAATCTCGTACATCGCCTCGCGCTGGCCGTGCGGCATGATCCGCATGGCGGCGTAGAAGGAACTGCTGCGCGAGCGCTGGGCGGCAACTTCGCTAGTTTCTTGGATTTCAATGGCTTCGCCGGTCATCCGTTCCCCCTAGCACGGTTGCGCTCGATATGCGCGGCCAAAAATGCGCCGTCCAAGGCCGATGCAAACCGCGCTCGTCAAAATAAGCGCGAATCCGTATTTGCTAAGATGGACGCGCTCGCTTAACGGATCGCGCTTCTTAAGCATGGCCGTAATCTTGCGCGCAAGCCCCTCGATCGCACCCACCTCAAGGCTCAGGCGAAGATCCCCGATTCGCCGGGAAAGATCCGCCGCATCGAGCACCTCGTCCGTCTTTTGCGCAAGTTCGCGAATGCACGCCAGAAGGTCCGGCGAGGACTTGGCGCAGGCCAGTGCCTCGGTGGGTACGTTCCGCGCGGCGAGCGTATCCTGCGGAATATAGACGCGATTCAGCCGCCGGTAGTCGGCGCCGCAGTCCTGCAAATGATTGTTGATCTGAAGTGCCGTGCACAGCGCATCGTTCGCGGGCCAGGTGTCGCGGCTCTCGCCATGTACATCCAGCACGAAGCGCCCGACCGGACAGGCGGAGTAGTTGCAATAGTGAATGAGTTCGTCCCAATTGGCGTAGCGGTTCTTGCTCGCGTCCATGCGGAAGGCGATCAGCAAATCCTGCGCGTGCTGGGGCGAAAGCCCGCGCTCCGCGATCGCCGCCCGCAGCGGCAGCGCTTCCGGCACATTGTCGTTCCACCCCATAAGGGTATCCTCGAAAGCGTCGAGCTTGCGGATCTTCTCCGCCTCCGGAAGATCCGGGTCGTCCGCTATGTCGTCGGCGGCGCGCGCGAACCGATAGAAGGCGAGGATAACCGGCCGGTGCTTCTCGGAAACAATACTGGACGCGACGGGAAAATTCTCGTCCCGATGCGTCTTCTCGCCTGGGTCCCAAACCGGCCCCGTTGTCATGATGCCTCCGCACGGCGCGCCTGCACGCGCCCTTTCCAAAGCCCGCCCCTGCCTCGCCAATGCTGAATCGCAGAGTCGAGCGTGAATAGCATATAAAAACAGGCTATGGCAGGCAGCGCCATAGCCCAAAGGGCCGGCAGTTTGTAGAAGCGCACGATGGGGTAGAAAGCCGCCGTCATCAGCGCCCAAGTCAACGCCCCGGCGGCCTGCGCCAGTCCAGTCCCCCATACCGCCAGCGCCGGCGGCAAAAGGTAGGTCAGCGTCATCCCGATAACGGTTCCCGCCAGCAGCAGCGGCGAGTAGTTGAGCTGGTCGTAAGCCGAGCGCGCGACCATGCGCCGGATGTCTCCGAAGCCAGGATAGGGGCGCAGGCTGTGCACGCTGTCCGTGAGCCCCAGCCACAGCGGCCCCTGCCGCTTCATGGCGCGGCCCAGCGCGCAATCGTCGATGAGCGAGGAGCGGATGGCCTCGATACCGCCGGCGGCTTCGAGCGCATCGGCCCGCACGAGCATGCAGCCGCCCGCCGCTCCAGCCGTGGCATTCTCTTTCCGGTTCACCCAGGCGAAGGGATAGAGCATCTGGAAGAAGAACACGAAGGCCGGGATCAGCGCGCGCTCCGCCAGGCTCTCGCAGCGCAGCTTGGCCATGAGCGATGTCAGCACGAGCCTCCGCGCCTCCGCGCGCGCGACGAGGCAGCGCACCACGCCCGGATCGTAGGCGATGTCCGCATCGGTGAGCAGAAGATAGTGCGGCGGCTTCGTCAGCGACACGGCCCGCGCCACGCCTTGGGCTTGCGCCCACAGCTTGCCCGTCCATCCGGGCGGCAAGGGCTTGCCTGGAAGAACCGTCAAGCGGCCGGAAGCGCCCGCGGCCCGCGCGGCAGAGCGTGCCGCATCCGCGGTCCCGTCATCGCTTTGATCGTCGGTGACAACGACGGCGAGCGGCTCCGGATAGTCCTGCGTCAGCAAGCTGCCCACGCACGCGCCGATCGTATCGGCTTCGTTGCGCGCCGGCACAACGGCCGCAACCGGCGGCCACACTGGCGGAGCGGGCGCCAAATCCGCCTCGTCGCGGATATTCGCGCGCCAGAATCCCCCCCGCGCCGCAAGCAGATACAACCAAGCAGCCAGGCCCGCTGCGCTCAGGGCCAACTCAAATGTCATCGCACGTCTTTTCCATCCAGCCAAACCCTTAGCCGGGTAAACCCGCTCAAGCAAGTTTCGATGGCGCGCCCCTTGTCAGGATGCGCTTGACAGCCTGCGCCGGCGGTGTCAATCTTTCCCTGACAACAGCAGTATCCGTAACCGGAAGGATGCTCGAAATGCTCTCGATCATACGGAAATCGCCCCTCAAATGCTCGTTCTGCGGCAAAAGCGAGAAGGAGCTTGCACGGCTGATCGGAGGCCCCAGCGTCTACATCTGCGGCGGCTGCGTCGGAACCTGCAACAAAATCCTTGAAGCAACCCCGGCCACGGCCGGCGGCTGGGGCGAAATGACCAACGAGGAGCTGCTGGCAGGCCTCAAGACCGCCGAGGCGACCGTGGAGGCAACGCGCACCGTACTTCAGGCCATGATCGACGAGTTGCGGCGCCGCAGCGTAAGCTGGGAGGCAATCGGCAAGACGCTCGGCATCTCGCGCCAGGCCGCGTGGGAGCGATTTGCTTAGGACGGTCCAGGCGCACCCTGATTGTAATAATGCGGCATATAAGCATGCATTTTGTCAGCTTTGGCTGTGCAATGACAAAGCTGAGGCGCGGCGCTGGAACAAGAGATAGTGATATTTTGTGAGTTCTACTTTGACGTGAGCGATAGTAGAATCTCACCATCTAGCTAGATACTATCTCCGATAGCACTCACGCTAGGAGGCGAACCATGACCAGATACAGCACGTTGATGACCATCGCTGCGTGCCTGGCGCTTTCAGCCGCTCCTCCCTACGCTAACCCCGCCCAGGGCAGGGCCGCAGCCTATCATCCTGTGGTCGAGAGAGAAGCATACCGCTGCCCGATACACCGCAACGCTGCAGGGAACCTGATAGACTGCAATGGCTGGCGGCTCCGGTCGGGCACAATAGGCTGGGACAATTCCTGCTTCAGTCTCGATTACATGCCATCGGTGTTCGCATGTAGCGCCCCATAGGCGCGCCTGCCCCGGACCGCCGCGATCTGGTAAGCTCTTAGCGCAGCCGGATATGCGTGCGGTCCGAGCGGCCGTCCGCATCGACGACGGTGATCTGCACGAAGCCCGGCCCGGCGGGCTTCAGGAACGCATCGCGCCGGTGCGGCGAGGATTGCAAGGGGATGCCGTCCACAAGCCAGGTGAGCGGCAGCGTCCCGCCCTCGGCCTTGAGCGCGACAGGAAGTTTTTCCGCGTCGCCTTCCGCAGCCGCCATCTCGACCTCCGCATTCGCCGGCGGATAGGCAATGCGCAAAGGCGCCTCCTGTCCCGGCCCCGCCGGCGCGTCGCGCCTTTGCTCGTGGAACACACGCAGCGGCGGCGGCAGCTCCGCGTTCTTGCGCAGGCCGATCACGTTGGCGGGGGCCGCGCTGAAAGGCGCGCGGTGCGGACCCAAGGCGGCGAACAGTTCAAACAGCACGGGCGCCGCAACCCGCAAACCCACGAGGCCCGGCACCGAGCTGGCATCCGGCCGGCCGACCCAAACCGCGACGGTGTATTCACCGTCGAAGCCCGCCGCCCACGCGTCGCGGAACCCGTAGGACGTGCCGGTTTTGAAAGCGATCGCACCGGGTGTCGCGCTTGCCGGTACCGGCGCGCCCCGCAGAATATCGGTCACGTACCACGCCGCCGCCGGCTGAAGCAGCGCAGGCGCATCGGGCGCGTTCCAGACCGGCCCGGAATTATCCTTCCGATAGCGGATAGGGATCACGCTTCCGCCTCTGGCCAGCGCCAGATATAGCCCGGTCAGATTTTCCAGGGTCAGCCCCACACCACCCAGCGCCACCGTCAAATTGCGGGGCACCTGGAACGGCATGCCGGCATCGCGGAAGCGGGCCGCGAGTTTCACGGAACCAACCTCGTTCAACACCTTCACCGCAGGCACATTCAGCGAGAGTTGCAGCGCGGTGCGCACCGTCACCGTGCCGTGGAACGCACCGTCGAAATTCACTGGCGCGTAGGTATCGAAGCGCACGGGCCGGTCCTCGATCAGCGTCTCGGGGTGCGCGAGCCCGTCCTCGAAGGCGAGCCCATAGATGAACGGCTTCAGCGCCGAGCCCGGCGAGCGGATCGCGGCCGTCATGTCGATGGCGCCGAGCCGCGTCTCGTCGAAATATCCCGCCGAGCCCACATGCGCCAGCACCTCGCCCGTGCGGTTGCTGACCACGAGGGCGGCGATGGAAACCTTCTCGCCGAAGCCTTGCGCATTCCGCCGCGCGATCTGCTCGGCGGCCTCTTGCAGCTTGCCGTCGATGGAGGTCTGGATTGCAAGCGCGTCCGGCATGCCCGCGATCAGCCGGTCGGAAAGATGCGGGGCAAGCGCTGGAAATTCCCGCCTGCCGCGCGGCGCCGCCTGCAGGGTGGCGGCCTTCGCGTCGGCTAGCGTGATGGCATGCGCGGCGGCGGCTCGCATGATGACGCGGTTGCGCGCCTGCACGAGGTTTGCGTAACGGTGCTCATCCTCGCCGCGGTCGAGCCGGCGCATCTCCGGCGATTGCGGGATCGCCACCAGGAGCGCTGCCTCGGCGATGTTGAGCCGGTGCGGCTCCTTGCCGAAATAGGCGAGCGAGGCGGCGCGTACACCTTCGAGGTTGCCGCCATAGGGAGCGAGTTTCAGATAGAGCGACAGGATCTCGCGCTTGGAAAGCGTTGCCTCCAGCCGGACGGCATCCGCGATCTGCTGGAACTTGGCGGGGATCGAATGCGTTGGCGAGCCGCGCAGCAGCCGCGCGACCTGCATGGTCAGCGTCGAGCCGCCAGAAACGGGACGCGCATGCCGGACGCCCTGCGAGACTGCCCGGACAAAGGCCAGCGGGTCCACGCCCGGATGCGTCCAGAAGCGCCGGTCCTCGAAGGCCATGAGCAGCGAAAGATAGGTCGCGCTCACATCCTCGGGCTTTGCGTCGAGCCGCCAGCGCCCGTCCGGCGTGGTGAAGGCGCGCAGCAGGTGGCCGTCGCGGTCGAGCACCAGCCGCGAGGAGGAGGCTGCGGCGTCGAGCGGCAGCGGTTCGAAGAGCTTCAGGCTATACGCGGCGAGTGCGAGCAGGATGACAGCCGCGGCAGCACAGCAAGAACGCAGGACAAATGCTCGCGTTTTCACAGTTGCCACCCCTCACCCCTGCCCCTCTCCCGCAAGGGGAGAGGGGAAACCCTCGCAACAGCGCAAGTACCCTCTCCCCTTGCGGGAGAGGGTGGCCGCGAAGCGGCCGGGTGAGGGGTTGCAGGCATCGGGATCATATTACTGCGCCCCGCCGATCTCGACCTTGGCTCCAGCGGTGCGCGCGAAGCGGCCGGGCCGGTACATATCCTCGGCGCGGGCGCCGGCGTGGGTGTAGACGCCCGGCGTTACCGCGCGCATGACATAGGCCATGGTTATTGCCGCGGGCACCTTGCGCGAGCCTTCCACCGAATAGGCCGCCACGAAGCGGTCGTCGCGGAAGGCCGAGAAGACCGGCGAGTAAGTCGAAGGCAGCCACGCGAAGCTCTTCAAGTCGGTCCCCTTGAGCAGCGCCGGGTTCTCGATATCGAAGCCGGCGGCAAGCCTGTCCTCGACAACGATCTGCGCCGCCTTCGGTTCCACCTCGGTGACCGTCAGCACAACGACAATGCGGTCGTTCTGCTTCACCTTGCCGGGGTCGATCTCGCGGCCGTCCGGCGTGTAGGTCTTGCGCTCGATCTTGAAACCGCTCTCCGCCGATGGCTCAAGCTCAAGACCTTCGCCGCTGACGAGCACGGTGGCGGGCACGGCGTCGCGGCCCGTGTTCTTGACCACCAGCCCGTCCTTGGCGAACTGCTCCTGGCTGATGGCCGCCTCGAACTTCTGCGAGGAGGAATTCGGCAGGATGGCGCTTACATTGATAATCGGGATCGAGGGGGCGGCAAGGTCGCTGCCGGAAAGCACCGTCTGGAACGCACCCTTGACGGCCGCCCCGTTCACCTCAAGCGTCAGATCCCTGTTCTGAGCGTCGAGCGTGCGGGCCGCGAGCAGGAGCCAGAGGCTTTCCTGCGTCGTGGTATCCCTGTGCTGCGCCCTGAGCGCGGTGACGATCTCGAACGCCTTCTGGAGTTGGGCCGTGCTGGCGCCGCCCTCGCCCATCAGTGCGAGCACGGCCGCCGCGTCGCGAAGCTCCGTGCCGTAGTCCGAACGGCTTGCGTGCGCCACCGGCGTATCGGCGCCGGCGCGGCGTGCCAGCGGCACTTGGGCGTCGGGCTTCACAAGCGAAGCAAGGGCTGAGTTGAACGCGACCGCCGAGCGCTCCTTGTCGCCGAGCATGGCTAGCCCAGCGGCGAGTTGCGCCTTGGCGATCGGCGTCGAGAACGCATCGATCTTCGTATCCGCGTAGTAGCGCAAATCGCCCAGCACGCCGCGCCCGGAGCGCGCCAGCACATAGAGCGAATAGGCAAGCGTCTCGCCGCCGGACTTGAAGTCGCGCGTGTTGTTGACGGTATTCTTCAGCCGGTCGATGGCCAGCTCGTAGTTCACCTCGCGAACGGCGAAGCCCTTCTCCTTGGCGCGGGTCAGGAACTCGGCCACGTAAGCCGTAAGCCAGATATCCTCGTAGGACGGCCCCCAAAGCCCGAAGCCGCCGGTCGAGGACTGCATCTCGTAGAGGCGCGTAATCGCCTTCTCGATGGCAGGCTTCGCCTTCGGTTCCTTGCTGATATGCGCGCGAGAAGCCACCTCATCGTAGTAGAGCAGCGGCAGCGCGCGGCTCGTTGTCTGCTCGGCGCAGCCGAAGGGGTAGCGGTCGAGGCCCAGGAGCAGGCCGGGCACGTCGAAGGAAGCGGTGCGGCTCGCCGTCACCGAGACCTTCGCGGATGCCGGAACCAGATCGCGGATCAACTCGGCGCCAACCTTGAGCGAGCCCGTGGACGCGGCCAGAACCTCGTTCGTCTGGCGGCGCACATTGGGTGCCGGCGGCTCGACCGGGATCGCGTAGTTCCGCTCGATGGACACGCCTGGCCCGGTGAGCGCGAAGGAGACATGTCCATCGCCAACCGAGGCGCCCTTGAGGCCGACGGTCTGGCTGATGCGCTTGTTGAGCCCGAGCGTCAGCTCGCGCTCGGCCGGGCCGGTAACCTCGACGCCGCCATCGGCTTTCGCCGTCAGCTTGTACGTGCCAGCCTGCGCTTCGACATTTTCGATGCTCAAATGCAGCGAGGATGTATCGCCAAGCATCAGGAACTTGGGCGGGGTCGCCTGCGCCACCACCGTGTCGCGCACGATCACATCCTTCTCGCCATGGCCCAGCTTGGACGCGGACCACACCTGCGCCGCAAGCCGCATCGTGCCGTTGAAGGCAGGCAGCGTGAACGTCACCTGCGCATTGCCATTGGCATCGGTTTGCAAGGGGCCGGAATAGACCGCGAGCGGCACTTCGGCCAGCGGCCTGCCCGCCATGCTGAAGCCGCCCTCGTCGCCGCCGGAGCGCACCGCCCCGCGCACGCCCTGCATGCCGTCGATCAGCTTGCCGTAAAGGTCGCGCATCTCCAGCCCCAGTCGGCGCTGCGCGAAGAAGTAGGCGCCCGGCTGCGGCGTCTTATAGCGCGTGATGTTGAGGATGCCCAGATCGACGCCCGAGATCACAAGGGTCGCCTTCTCGCCGGCGTCGAGGCCCGAAACGTTCGCGGAGACCGTGACGGGGCCGGCGGGGCGGACGTTGGCCGGCGTGTCGAGCGCCACGGACAGCGTGCGCGCCTTGGTGTCGAGCGGAATCCACTTGGCGCCGACCGCGCGGCTCGGCATGCGCTTGGCCGCGCTGTCCATGGGCCGGTAGGCGATGGCCGTGGCGTAGGCGCCAGGCCCCCAGGACGGATCGACCTTGAAGCTCGCCGTGCCGCCGGACGCGGCCACCTTGATTAGTTGCGTCGCCAGCACCCGGTCGCTCACGATGGCGACCAGAGCCTCGCCCGCCATGCGCGGCGCGACCTGTACCTTCAACTCGTCGCCCGGCTTATAAGAGGCGCGGTCGAGCGCCAGGTTCAGGATTTCCGGCGTGTCCGAAGCCTCGGTGGCATACCAGCCCGCGTAGAAGGAAACGCTCGTCGAAGGCCCCTGCGGCGTGGCGGTGGAAACATCGAGGCGGTAGCGGCCGCCTTCCACCGGCGCCGCGATCTTGACTGTTCCCCCGGCCGGGATGTCCACCGTGCCGCCGCCGGCCCGGCTCTCGATCGTAACCAGTTCGTAGGCCCAGCGGCTGTCGCGGGAATACCACTGGAACTGATGCTCGATCCGCTGCAGCTCCCATTTCACGCCATTGAGCGCGGCCTGCTTGCCATCCGGGCCAATGCCCACCAGCTCGAACTCGGCCGGCGCGCCCTGGTCGACGGAGCCGTCGAAGAGCTGCTTCACGCCGATGAAGCTCTTGCCTGTGTTTATTTTCATCGCGATCTTGTCGGTGAGCGCGCGCCCGCTCGGCTCGCGCAGGCGGATCGCAACGTCCGCCCTCAGCGGCTTCGAGGTTTGCGGCAGCTCCGGCAGCGCTATGGAAAGCCTTGCCGCGCCGCTCTCGTCGGTGTTCGGCAGCGCCTCCAGTTCCTTGCGGACGGTCGTGAACTTCTCGTCCTGCTGGCCCGCGCGGAAGCCTGGAAACCCCGTCAGCTCGTCGCTGACCGAGACCGTGATCTCACCTTCGAGGCCGAGATCGGCGGCCGGCGCGCCGTAAAGGTAGCGGCTCGTAAGATCGATGACGCCAGGGGCCGCCGCCGAGATCGTTGGCTGCGAGGCGCTAAGCTTCATCTCCAGCCGCTCGGGCACGTAATCCTCGACCAGGAAGGTCTTCTCATAAAGCGAAGCGCCCTTCGGATCGGCGAAGGCCGCAAGCCGCCACGAGCCCGTCATAGCGGTCTCGGGCAAGGCGATCTCCCAGCTCCGGCCGCCATTGCCTTCGTCGGCCAGCGCCTGGCGCCGGTCCTCGACGCCATCGGGGCGGAAGAGCTTGAGAATAAGCGGCGTGCCGGTAACGGCGTTGGCCGCCGCGTCGCGCAGGAGCGCGGTCGCATAGACCTTTTCGCCCGGCCGGTAGACGCCGCGCTCGGTGAACACCATCGCATCGAGCGGCCCTGGAGGCGTGCGCCCGCCGACGCCGCGATCCGACAGGTCGAACGCCTGCTTCGTGATATCCAGGAAGCCGTAATCGTTGTCCGCGCCGCGCGCGACCACGAGTGCGGGAGCAAGCCCGCCCGTGCCGTGGCTGAGCCCTGCCTCGAACGCCGCGGCCCCTTCCTCGTTGGTCTTGAGGGTGCCGAGAACCTCGTTATTGCGCGCGATCAGCCGGATTTCCGCGTTCGGGACCGGCGCAGCACTGGCCAGCGAGCGCACATAGACATGCACGCCGTCCGCGCCCGAAAATGCCGTCAGGCCCAGGTCGGAGACGACGAACCACTGCGTCGCCTTCGCGCTGGAATCCTCGCTGCCGTTCTCGCCGTCCTCGGAAGGCTTCGCGGCTTCGTCGGCAGCGCTTGCCGCGATAATATAGAGGCCGGGCTTGAGGTTCGGCATCAGCGTATCGACCGGAAACGCGGTGGTGACCTCCTCGTTGAGCTTGGAGGTAACCGGCATCTCGCCCGTCCAAAGCTTCTCGCCCTTCGTGTCCGCGATCTGCTTCAGCTCGTAAGCCTGAAGCTGGCGCTCGAAATCACCGTCCAGCACCTCGGTCGCGATGCGGCGGTCGCCGATGCGGTAGATCGAGGCCTTCACCAGCTTGGTGTTGATGCTGACGATCGGAATACCCTGCTGGCCGATGCGCGGCAGCACGTAGTTGCGGCCCGAGATCCGCACGGAGGGCGAGCGGTCGCGCATGTAGACGGTCAGCTCGACGGGGCTCGGCAACTGGTCGCCCTCGGTCGAGGGGATGCCGCTGCGCACCTTCACCTCATAGCGCTTGCCATGCAGCAGATCCTCCACGCAAAGCTGGGAGCCCTGCGCGCGTACGGACGCCGCCTTCTCGCCGTTGACGGTCACGTAGTTCGCGAAATCGATCTTGCCCTTGGCGAGGGGATCGGAAAACTGCACGCAAATTCGCGGGGCGTTCGACTCGTTGTCGGAGGTGTAGTTGAGCATGCGGAAGCCGTGCTCGTTGAAGGCCTCGTCATAGGCCTTCTGCACCTCTTCGCTGGCCGCCAGCGCCAGGCTCATCTTGTAGATGCGCAGCGCCGGCCGCCATTGCTCGCGGAGCCCGAGGCTATCGGCCAGAACCGCGAGCGCCGCCGCCTGATCCGCCGGCGCCTTGCCGTGGGTGTAGGCTATGTACGCGGAGGAGCCGGCGTTGCGCGCGAAGGTGTTCTTCTCCCCATATTTATCGGTGTCGATAGCCAGATATTCGCGCGCAAGCTTGAGCCAGGTTCCCGCGTTATGCTTGTCGAGAAGCGCGGACGAGGCATAATAGCCGGTCGCCGCCCTGTGATCCTCTTTCCCGGCGGCCTTGCCCGCCTCGGCAAGCCAGCCTTTCGCATCCTTGCCCTTGGTGGGCCAAGTGGTTTGCAGCGTGTTCTCGAACGCTTGCGCCTCGCTGACGATGGACTCGTCCACCGTGGGCTTGCTCTGCGCGGCGGCGGCGCCCGCGAAGGCAACGGTGAGGAGGATTGTGAAGAAAAGGCGCAACGATTTGAACATAGCGCGAACCCGGCTAAAATTTGACATGTCCTCATGCCCCATCAGGTTGGTGGCGGAATTGGGGCTCCCGCACGGCGGAAAAAGTGTTGCCCCCCGGTCTTTGGGCACAAAAGGGACTAAAAACTTTTCTTGGTATACAAAGGCTTGAGCGGAGGCTTCAATTTGGCGGGGCACTTTGCAATTCCTTAATCCCGCGAGCGAAGCGCGGGCGCGATGGGAGCATTGGAATGTTGTCGTACAAGGGCATGGTCCGGTTCATGCTTGCGGTGCTGGCCGCGGGCTTTTGCGCGCCCGCGATAGCGCAAAGCCCGCAGGCCGAGATCAACGCTTATGCGGTCAGGGCTCCTGTTTCTGGACTGCCCAAGGCACCGTTCAGCCAATGGACAGACGGGCAGCGGCAAACGGTCTTCGGCCGCGTTCGCGGTTTCTGCCAATTCCTCTGCGCGGACAAATACGCCAACATGACGTTCCCCAACCGTGCGGTGGCGGACCGGACCGTCGCCGAAACCAAAATCTGCCTCGGGGCCTGCGTCGCCGGGCACCTGCCGGCGGATTACCCGGCACTCGGCGAGTTGACGCGCCAATTGCGCGCCGACTACGAGCAAGCCCAAAAGATGGGCTCCACGACACCTTGGCCGCTGCCCGGCAAGTGAAGCTTGGCACCATGAATTCCACGCAAAATTGCGGCATGGAACACCCCAATCGCGCCTTAGTTTCACCCCTATGCGAAGCCGCTGTGAAGGAGGCCGGTTCCGTCTCCCTGGCCGGCCGTTCCCCTTTTTCCAATGCGGAGCAAGCCTGTGAAAATCGCAGCGAAATCGAAAAAAATACTACTGACCGCCGCGCTTGCGGCAATAGCGGCCGCCCCTGTTTCCGGCCGTGCGCAGGGGGTCAGGGAAGAATTCGGAGCCGGCGACTACCGTTTTGAGCGCGGCGACCGGAGAGGCACCGACGGCAAGCGGGCGGCTTGCGAGGTTTACGCCCAGCTCTCGGCGGTGCAGGCAGAGGCCAACCGCCGCTACAATTGCGGCTATGGCGGCCCGCGCTGGGATGTAAGCGGGCACACCCATTTCGAGTGGTGCCGCTATGTCAGCCGCGAGGCGGTCCGGGGCGAACTCAGGGGCCGCGGCATGGACCTGCAGCAGTGCTTCGACCGCATGGGCGATTTCGACGAGGAGCGCGGCGATTGGCGCCGCGGGCGATATTAGGCTGCTGGAAGCTGTGCTCCATTCCATGCTCCCCTCCCCTCACCCCAGCCCTCTCCCCATGGGAGAGGGAGTCCGGCCGTGCCCGCTGTCAGGGCGTCCCCTCTCCCGTCCATATCCGCTTGCGGATATGGACACTCTTGAGTGGCAAGCTCGCCAAGGCGAGCTTGCGTGGGAGAGGGACAGGGTGAGGGGAGATTCCGTATCGTTAGGGCACGCGCTCCGGCACTGCCCACACCTATCCTGGCCGGAAGCCGTCAGCTCGGCCTGCGCCTATGTGCCCGCCCTCAAGGCGGAACTCCAAGCTTGCAACAGGCTGCGAACCCTGCTCATAGGTTCGCGCAATCCCATTTCCGGTGACGCATGAGCCTCTATCGCGGATTCATAACGGTTGGGGGGCTGACGGCCTTGAGCCGGGTGTTCGGCTTCCTGCGCGACGTGCTGCTCGCCTACGTCATGGGCGCGGGCTGGGTCACCGACGCCTTTGTCGTCTGCTTCCGCTTCCCGAACCTGTTCCGCTCGCTGTTCGCGGAAGGCGCGTTCAACTCGGCCTTCGTGCCGATGTTCACCAAGCGGCTCCGCAGCGAGGGGCAGGAAAGCGCGCGCCGCTTTGCCGAGGAGGCGCTGGCGGTCCTGTTCGCGGGCGTGCTCATAACCACGATCCTGGCCGAAATTTACATGCCCTATCTCGTCAGGGGCCTGGCCATGGGCTTCGAGGGCGAGAAATTCGAGCTTGCCGTTCTCCTCACGCGCATCACCTTCCCCTATCTCGGCTGCATGGCGTTCGTGGCGCTCTCGGCGGGCATTTTGAACGCGCTCGGCAGATTCAGCGCGCCGGCCGCTACCCCCATCCTCCTCAATCTCGTTCTGATCGCGGTGACGCTGTTCGCCGCGGCCTGCGGCTTCTACGCTCAGCCCGAGGCCGGAATCATCCAGGCCTGGGGCGTGACCGTCGCGGGCTTTGCCCAGCTTGTCTACGTGGCCTACGCCGCGCGCAAGGCGGGCATGGATTTGGGCTTCCGCCGGCCGCGCCTGACGCCCAGCACGCGCCGGCTTCTCGCCCTCGCAGTACCCGGCATCATCACCGGCGGCATCAACCAGGTGAACCTCTTTATCGGCACGACCATCGCCTCGCTCCAGGCTGGAGCGCTCTCGTTCCTGTACTTTGCGGACCGGATCAACCAGCTTCCGCTGGGCATGGTCGGCATCGCCATCGGCGTCGTGCTGCTGCCAACGCTGACGCGGCATCTCGCGGAACACGACGAGGCGGGCGCCATGGCAAGCCAGAACCGCAGCCTCGAATTCGCGCTCCTCCTTACGCTGCCGGCTGCCGTCGCCCTGGTCATCATTCCAACGCCGATCATCCAAGTGCTGTACCAGCACGGCACGTTCTCCGCCGCCGATACAGCCCAGGTCTCCATCGCGCTTGCGGCTTACGCCTGCGGGCTGCCGGCCTATGTCATGAACAAGGTGTTCCTGCCGGGCTATTTCGCGCGCGAGGATACGTCCACGCCCATGTGGTTCGCGGCCGTGTCGGTGGCCGTGAATATCGCGGGCTCGCTCATCCTCTTTCCGGTATTCGGCCACGCCGGTATCGCGATTGCCACCTCGCTTTCCGGCTGGACCAACGCGCTTCAGCTTTCGTTCACGCTCATGCGGCGCGGACACTTCCGCTTCGACGCCGCACTGGCGCGGCGCCTTCCGCTGCTGGTGCTGTCGAGCGCCTTGATGGGCGCGGCACTCTACGCGGCCAATCTGCGCCTTGCCCCATTCTTCGCGGACGGCAGGAGCAACCTGATACACGCGGCGGCGCTCGGCGCGCTGGTGACGGCCGGCGTTCTCGCCTACGCGGCAGCGACGGTGCTGACCGGCGCGGTACGGCCGTCGATGCTTCGCCGTGCCATGTCGCGACGGTGATGCCTGAGCCTTTTACCGCCGGCTTCCGGTTTCCAGCAGGCGGTTCTCGATCAGCCAGGCCGCACCCCGGTTCCACGAGTGGTTGGCCCCCATGCGCAAGTCCGTCTGCTCGATGGCGATGAGAGCGCCGGTCCGTGCATCGCGGAGCTTGAAAGCCACCGTGTATTCGGTCTGGCTCAGCCGCGTCACGAACCCCACAAGCGACCTGTCCGCGCCAAGGCTCAGCGCGATGGCGGCGTCGCAGCCATCGCAATTGCGCAGCTCGTGCGCCTTGACGGGCGCCGCGTCCGCGCTGCTGATATCGGCCACGCTGTAGCCTGGCGATTGCGCGATGAGGCTCCTCACCTCGTCCGTGGCGCGCTTCAGCTGCTCGATGTCGCCGCTGCTCATCGCGATCAGCGAGGCGGCGGCGCTGAAGTCTTCAAGCTCGAAATCGAAGATGGCGACGTTAACCCGCGGCGGCGCGCCGGCTACCGCGCCGTACCCTGGCGATGCTTCCAGGATTGCGCGTGCAAGGAATTCTTCCGCCCTCCGCCAAGCCAGATCGTTGTCGCCGCGAAAGGTCAGCAGGCGGTCGAAAACGATGCGGCCCCCGTCCTCGTCCACGATCTGGAACTTCCCCATTTGCACGAGCGTGCTGACTTTGTGGACGCCGCCAACGGCCACGAGCTTGATGCCCGCCGCGCGCGCCGCCTTTTGCAGATCGAAAGGATCGGTGCGCGCCTCGCACGGCACCGGCCCGCAGCTAATGGGAACAATGCGATATTTCCCGCTTGCCGCGAGGCTGCCTTGCAAGGCTTTGGCAAAGTCCTGCAAGCGCGCTTCGTGCGCCGCCCTTTGATCGTTCATCTCGCCCGACGTGTCGGCGTAATCGAAACCGGCGATCGCCAGCGTGACGGGCGGCGGCGCGGCGCTTCCGGCTTCGGCCCAGGCACCACCCAGGCAACCAGCCTGGCAAAAAGCAGCGGCGGCGATCGTAAGCGTGGAACGGCGCATGGCGGCGTATCTCCTTCGGAAGCGATGGGCCAGATGGGGAAGTGTGCGCTTTGTATGCGCAGGCCGGAAGGGCGCCTCACCCGGAGAAGGCCGGGCAAATTTCCCGATTTTTGGTCCCGGGCTTCCCGCAGGCGCAGTTCTGGCGCTTAATGGCGTTGGAGGACGCGCCGTTTGCGGACGCGGCAACAACCAAGAAATACGATGCGGATACCGGGTACAATCGATCTCAAGCTCAGGCTGGCGCTTCGCGTCGTGGCGCTGGCGGCCTTTTGCTTCCTGGCAGCTTCGGCCTATGCCGTCTTCGACTTCGACAGAACGGCGCGGGCGAAAGCGCAGGCAATCGCTGAAATCGCCGGGAAGGATCTGGAACTGCAGCTAAACCAGCACCGCTGGGTGAAGTCCCCGGTTAATCCGTTTCCCGATCTGCAAAGGATCGCGACGCCGCTCATGACGCCCGGCCTTTGCATCGCCTTCCGGTCCAAGGACGGCGAGACGCTTCAACGCCTGTGCAGCGGCGCGCAAGCCGGCGAGACCGGCGCTCCGGCCCTTTTCGCCAGCCTCTATCGAAGCATCTTCGATCCCGGCGGCGAAGTCACGCGCCCCATCGTCTTCGAGAACAGGATCGAGGGCGCCGCCGCCGTGACGCTCGATCCGGCGAACCTGATTGCACAAAGCTGGCGCGAGACCAGCCGCCTGCTCACCCTCATGGCGGTTACCTTGTCGGCCCTCTGCGTCCTGGTCTATGCCGCGCTTGCCCGCGCCTTGCGCCCCACAAGGACGGTTCTGGCCGGTCTCAAGCGCCTTGCCGCGAACGACCTCTCGGCCCGCCTGCCCGCCTTCGACCTGGCCGAGCTGTCGGAAATCCGCGATGTCTTCAACAGCCTCGCCGGAACGCTGCAAACCACCCTCGCCGAGCGCGCCGAGCTGACGAGGCGGCTGATCGCCGTGCAAGACGAGGAAAGGCTGCATCTGGCCCGCGAGCTTCACGACGAGTTCGGCCAATGCCTCGCCGCCATCGGCGCGGTTGCGGCTTCCGCCTCGCAGACCGCGCGGGCGGAATGCCCCTCGCTCCTCCCCGAATGCCGGACCATTTCGCAGACCGCGGCTCATATGATGGAGACCCTGCGCGGTGCGCTGACGCGGCTGCGCCCGCCAGACGTGGAAGAGCTTGGCCTTGCCGCAAGCCTTGAAAGCCTGGTTGCGGGCTGGAACAGCCGCGGCAGCGGGCGGACGCGCTTCGAGTTCGAGGCCAGCGGCAGCTTCGAGGCCCTGCCCGCCTCATTCGGAGCAAGCCTCTATAGGATCGCCCAGGAGGCGATCACCAATGCCGCCAAACATGCGGAGGCGGCACGGGTTTGCCTGCGCCTCCGTATGCGCGAAACAAACGCCGCAGCGAATGGCGTCGCGCCGGAAATCGAGCTTTCGGTAACGGATGACGGCAAGGCCAGCGGCATCGATCTCGCAACCAAATCCGGAATGGGCCTTATCGGCATGCGCGAGCGCATCGCTGCTTTGGGCGGGCGGTTGAGTTTCGAAGCCAGGCATCCAGCCGGTTTGATTCTGCATGCCACGATCCCCGCGCCGCCGCTGGCGAGCAGCGAAGCTTAAGCGCGGAGGATGGCATGACAACAAGCGCCAAGAAAATCATGTTGGTGGACGATCACGCGATCGTCCGCGAGGGCTACCGCTCGCTTCTCGGCAAGCAGCCGGGCTTACAGGTTGCCGCCGAGGCGGGCGATGGCGCGGAAGCCTACCGGCTGTACAAGCAGCTCATGCCCGATCTCGTCATCATGGATTTGACCATGCCGGGGCTGGGCGGCATCGAAGCCATCAAGCGCATCAAGCAGTGGGACCCCAAAGCGCGCATCCTCGTCTTCACCATGCACCAGAATGCAGCCTACGCGGTGCAAGCGATCAAGGCCGGCGCCAAGGGTTTCGTTACCAAGAGCAGCCCGCCAGAGGCGCTGATTGCCGCTGTCTTCGACGTTTTCAAGGGCCGCATCGCGCTTAGCGCGGATATCGATCGCGAGCTTGCACAAAGCCATGTCGCGGGCCAGCCCTCCGCCGTGGATATTCTGACGCCGCGCGAGTTCGAAATCCTGCGCATGCTGCTGGCGGAGAGGTCCGCCGGGGAGATTGCCGCCACACTTAACGTCAGCCCCAAGACCGTGGCCAATACGCGCTATCTCGTCAAGAGCAAGCTGGGCGTCGCCACGGACATCGAGCTTGTGCGGCTGGCGCTGCGGCAGGGATTGCTCGCCGCGCCAGAGGCTGGGACAACGGACTTCCCAGGCGAGCCCTAATGCCCGTGGCCTGGAGCCCCTTCTCAATTCACGCGTGTAACGGCCTCGCAAACGCGGGCAACGATTGTCCATGAGCCGGATGAACCCGGGGCAGGCTTTTCTCGACAAAGGCACAATGGATGAATGGGGGCGGAAGAACATGAAGAAAGCAATTGCTTTGCCGGTTTCCTTATTGCGTGGGCTTATCCTCACCTGGTCTATCGCGCTGCCGTTAGCGCTTGCGCTGCCAGGCGCGGGTCTCGCCACCCCAGCCTTCCCGCCCATGACAGGGCGCGTCGTCGATGAGGCGCAAGTCCTATCTCCCCAATCGGCTGCAGAAATCGCGGCCAAGCTGAAGGCGCTGGAAGATAAATCCTCAGATCAGCTTGTCGTATTCGTCGCCAAATCGCTGCAGGGTTACGCCATCGAGGATTACGGCTACCAGCTTGGCCGCGCCTGGGGCGTTGGCCAAAAGGATCTCAACAACGGCGTCCTGCTCATCGCCGTGCCCAGCGAGCACAAGGTCCGCATCGAAGTGGGGCGCGGGCTGGAGCCGCAGCTCACCGATACCCTGTCCACGCTCATCATCGAGAACACGATCCTGCCAGCCTTCCGCAAAGGCGACATCGCGGAGGGCATATCGAACGGCGTCCAGGATATCTCGGCCGTTCTGCTGGGCGATGCGGAGGCCGTGAAGCAGCGCGCCCAAGCGTACGCCAGCCAGATGCGCCCGCTCACGTGGAGCGAGATTATCGCGCTCGCCGTTGTGTCGGGCCTGATCCTCTTTTTCTTCTACCGGTTCTATGTGAACTGGCGCACGCTCCGTTCGGCCCGCTTAAAACGCGGTTCGCGCAAGACCCATGCTGAAGGCCAGGGCGGCACAGGCGGTTTTCTAGGCACCTTACGCGACTTTTTCGCTGCCTTCGGCCTCACCCTGGTGGACGCCTTTGGCGGCAGCAGCAGGAGAAGCGGAAGCAGCAGCGGTGGCAGTAGCAGCAGCTCCAGCGGCGGCGGTGGAGATTTTGGAGGCGGCGGCGCATCGGGCAATTATTGAGGACCGAAGCAAAATTCATCATGGCAACGCCAGGAATGGATTCCTTCTGCGCTCCGTGCTGGCGGACTATCGGTTAAAGTCTACTCCGGGAACGCCGCGCGCGCCCTCCTTACGAACAGCGCCCGGAGCTTGTCCCAAAAGTCTCCGCCCAGCACGAAAAGGCTCGTCAAGAACATAGCGTCGGCGGCCAAATTCACAGCCGCCAGGGAGAGCTGTCCGGGAGCCATGAGGGCACGTAGGCCATGATGTAGGTTGGGACGATGGGCAGCAGAAACAGGGCGACGCCGATGGCATGGCGCACCGGCCCAGGCTCGCCGGAAGGTTTCAGGCAGCCCAGCAGGCCACCCAATTTCGCAAGGATTCTTTCGAAGTTCTCCTTGCCCATCACCGCCGCCGCCGGAAGCGCCATGATCTCGAAGCCGAAAAACAGTATCCCCGCCACGGCCGCCTTTACCTCCGCCGGCCAATCCGTCAGCGGCACGAGAAAGACGCCGCTGGGCATCGCCAAGCCGATTATCAAGAGGGTCAGACCCAGCCGGAACCTTGCTTCGACGCTCAATTCGCAATCCTCCGCAACGGCTGCGACCGTAGCGGGAAATCCTCAACGCCTCGTTCCGCGGAGGGGGCAAGAGAGCAGGGAAAAAGTCTTGTGACTTAGCCAGCTTTTTATTGCTGCGCTTGGGTAAGGGGAGCGATTTTCTATCCGCGGCGCCAACGGCTTCGTAACCTCGCCCGCTTCCGCGGTGCCCTCCGGCCGATTGCCGGGCTAAAGCCCGGAAGCGAACTTGCGGGCTGCCGGCGGCACCGTCTCTTACCGGCAGTTTAGCGCTCCTCATAAATTGGCTTTTCAAGCGGCCGGCATCGCGCGCATTTACGCTTTGCCGCCATAAAGCAGGCTGGACCGGGTAGCCATCCGTCAGCGATAGGTTCTCCATCTCCAATGCCAAATACAACTCAACACTACAATGACATTTAAGCAGCAAATCTGCCTCCGGTATCATCCAGTATCCCATAAAGACCACAACTACGCGAACGCTCTTTTAAAAGATCCCGCAGACATACGGTTGCTATACTCTGCAATTCGAAACCGCTTTGCGGCCGACCCAAAGATGGCAGCAGCCAACCAGGAACACAACCGGAACGTGAATTTGTCCACGCCTTTACCGGGAGGTGTTGACATGATGCGCAAGCAAACCGTGCAGGCGCGGCGAGACAAGGTGCATGCAAGCCTACCATGTGAACGATAAAGGAACAAAGAAGCGCTAGCGACAAGAAGCGCGTGCCGGGATATTGCGGCGCAAGGTCTTGCGAGTGCGGATGTAGGATACTGTTATGAAATTTGGCTATGCGTNNGCGTGGACATTCGGCGAGACGCCGGCACCGGAAAATGAACCCCGGCATTACCGGGCCCGCCGGCTTGTATGCGGAATTCGAATTGGGCCGCCTCACCCCAACGGGCTTGTTTCTGCTTGTCGGGGGGCTTCGGAATCCGGTCCGGGTATGCTGACCGGCGGCTACCGGCCCAAATGGACCCTTTGGGGCGACTGCTAGAGGGACCGCTCACAATGCCGGCCGGTATTCGTTGGCCGGTCCAGCAGTGTTTGCCCATGATTGGATCCATGGCTCCGTGACGAGACCGGCTCCTTCGCTCTTACGCGAGGTCCGGCTGCCGTAAGCGTGTATCATGCTTAATTCGTATATGGTAAATGCGCCGACGGGACGTGTTCCAGATGCGCATTTTTGCGATTTTTTGCGTGCTTTAGGCGATTTTTTACATTCCAAAACATCCGTTAAATATAAGACAATATTTGATATTAACCAAGATTCGGCGACCCGCGTTCATCACGCAAAAACATGGCGCGCATTTTTCCGCTATACATCAACAACATACACCGTCGCGCCGCTTAAGACTTACTCAATACAATTCTGCTATATTATCTCAAGCTCGAAGAACACCCCCGCGCCTCCCCAAATGGGCTCCAAAGCGCAGCCAGGAGAGTTAATGTGGCGTTACAGCATGACTCGCGGCCGGCAAGGCCGGTGCAAACTCCAGCCCCCTTTGCATTCCGGCGCTCGGGCAGCATTTTACTCTGCTGGCTGGAGGCTTGCCCTGGCGGCTCGAAATTACCCGCGGACTTCGGCTATATATAGACGCTGGCTTTGGCGTGAGGGCGCGTGGTGGACGGGATTTCGATTGCGCATGCGGCAACCTGGGGCATCGTGGCCTGCTCGGCGGGCGGCGTCGTGCTCCGGCCCTGGGGCCTGCCCGAGGCGGTCTGGGCCATCGCGGGCGCGGCCGCGCTGGTGTTTTCCGCGCTGTTGCCCTGGCAGGACGCGCTCGCCGCCACAGCCAAGGGCACGGACGTCTATCTCTTTCTCACCGGCATGATGCTCCTTGCGGACCTGGCACGCCGGGAAGGCCTGTTCGAGTGGGTTGCCACCCATGCCGCCAAGGCCGCGAGGGGATCGCCGGCCCGCCTTTTCGGGCTCGTCTACCTCGCGGGCATTGCGGTCACGGTCCTCCTGTCGAACGACGCGACTGCCGTCGTGCTGACGCCGGCAGTCTATGCGGCGGCCAAGGCGGCGAAGGCAAAGCCCCTGCCCTATCTCATCGTCTGCGCCTTCATCGCGAACGCCGCGAGCTTCGTGCTGCCGATCTCCAATCCGGCGAACCTCGTGGTCTACGGCCATCAGATGCCGGCGCTTTGGCCCTGGCTCAAGCAGTTCGCGTTGCCATCGGTTCTTGCCATCGCCGCAACTTACGCGGGCTTGCGCTGGTTTTTCCGGCGCGAGCTTCAAGGCGAAATCAACGCCCACGCGCCGGCACCCCCGCTTTCCAGCGGCGGGCGCTACGCCGCTTACGGGATCGCCGCCGCCGTGCCCGCGCTGATCCTGGCTTCGGCGTTTGGCTTCGACCTTGGCGCACCGACCTTCGCCGCCGGCGCCGCCACGGCCATCTTCGTGCTTGCCGAGAAGCGCGAGGCGCCCTGGCATTTGCTGAAGGAGATTTCCTGGGGCGTGCTGCCGCTCGTGGCCGGGCTGTTCGTGCTTGTCGAAGGCCTCGACAGCACCGGCGCCGTTCCGGCCCTTGCCGCACTCCTGCGCTGGGGCGCGGAGCAATCGGCAACGGCAACAGCCTGGACATCCGGGCTCGGGCTCGCATTCGCCGTCAACCTCATGAACAACCTTCCCGCCGGCCTTATCGCCCAGTCCGCGGCGATCCCCGCCCACGCCTCGGACTCGGTCATGGGCGCGCTCCTGATCGGCGTGGACCTCGGCCCCAATCTCTCCGTCACAGGGTCGCTCGCGACCATTCTCTGGCTGATCGCGCTCAGGCGCGAGGGCGAACACTGCTCCACGGCTGAGTTCCTCAAGATCGGGGCCATCGTCATGCCGCCCGCGCTCGTCCTGGCGCTAGGCGCGCTCATCCTTGCGGCCTGACGTTACGATACCGATGTGCCCCGCAGCATCGGCGCCAGGGCGATCCCATTCGCCTCCAATGCCTTCCGCACGGCGTGCGCCACGCCCACCGCCCCGGTCTCGCCGCCATGCACGCAAAGCGTATCCACCTCCATTTTCAGCCGGCCGCCATCGCCCGTGGCGATCTCCTCGCCGCGTGCAAGGCCAAGCGCCTGCGCCGCCGCGATGGCCGGATCGCCAATGACCGAGCCCGGCACGGAGCGCGGCACGAGCGATCCGTCCTGGCGGTAGAGCCGGTCGCAAAAGCCCTCGCGCGCGAACCGCAAGCCCTGGGCTTCCGCCGCCTTCCGCATCTCCGAACCGGGCAACCCAACCACGATCAGGCCCGCATCGGCAGCCTTGACCGCGCGCGCGATGGCGCCGGCATAAGCCTCGTCCTTCACGGCCATGTTATAGAGAGCGCCATGCGCCTTCACATGCCGGAGCGGCGCGCTCGAATAGGCCGCGAACACCTGCATGGCACCGATCTGGTAGGCCACCAGATATTCGAGATCGCGGGCGTTCATCGCAATGTCGCGCCGCCCGAAGCCCCAAAGGTCGTTGAAACCGGGATGTGCGCCAAGCCCGACGCCAAGCTCCTTCGCGCGCATGGCGAGCCCGTGCATGATGCTGGCGTCGCCCCCGTGCAAGCCGCAGGCAACGTTGACCGAGGTCACGATGCGCAGCAGTTCCTCGTCGTGACCCATGCTGTAGGCGCCGAAACCCTCGCCCATATCCGCGTTGAGATCGATCCGCATCCCCGCCTCTCCTTGCCATTCGCCGCGCCCGTAAGCATGGTCCTCGCGCAGGATGCTTTCGATTGCGGCCCGGCAGTCCGTCTTCCGCCAGCGGCACCGGCAGATGATAAATAGGCAGGATGCCGCCTCGAAAAGAACGGGCTAACGGATTTGTGAGATCAGCCAGGCCGCGAACGCCGGACGGCAGCGCCCAGTTCCACAATCCTGTGGATACGCCGGCAGACGCCGATGATCTGCGCCGAGCCCGGATTGCCGATCCGGACGGTCCGGAAATTTGGGTTCAGCGGCACAAGATCGGCGATCATCGAGCCATCCTCGGCCCGGCCCACCTCGCGGTAGAGCCGGAACATGGCCGAGCGCTCCTCAGGCACGAGCGCCAGCACGAAATCGGCTGGTGCCGGCGCCGCATCGAGGTCGATCATGGCCTTGTCGCCCGGCTCGAACGAGATGGCCTCGCCCGAGTTGGACATCGACTTGTCGCAAATTTCAATAAAAATAGCCCGCTCAGGGAGTGTCTCCTCGCTGGAAACGGGAATCGTGGCAGCTAGCATCGGTTCAAGCCCGGAAGCAATGCGTTGGAGTTCCGCGATATTTTCGACCCCCACAAGGGGGATACGCCGCACGATTCTGGACATTAAAGGCAATGTCCTTTCGATTTGATTTAAAATATCACCTTTTCCAAAATAAATGTAATCCACCGTCACGCCGAACGCGGAGGCGAACAAAATAGCCTGCTTGGGCGGGACCGCCCGCTCGCCGTTCTCGTAATTCATATAGCGGCTGTAGTTCCAGCCGAATCTTCTGACAGCCTCCGTCGCCCGTTCGAAACCGGCATGGATTCGCGCGCGCCGCAGGCGGTCAGCAATGGACCTAATTTCTTCAGCCGTCCAATCTCGCATAACAATACGCCCTAATCTACACAGTCTGTGTAACACATTCCCGCCGGGAGAAGGTCACCCTATGAAAATGCTCTAAACCTTTTCTGGGCAAAAAGGATTGGTTTGTCGAGCTTTTTTGTGATTGCGCCCGAAATTTGTCCCCCGTGCTAAAGTAGCATGCCAGCCCGCGCCGAGTGCATTATTCCGTAACATATCCCATATTTTCCATACCCTTAGGACCGACCTTCGGTTGCGTGCAGACAAATTGCACTTTTTTGCGCATTTTGGTAAAATTAAGTCCTTTGTTTACCCGCTTCGTGTAGTCTCTCCTTTGTGCCGTGGAATTGCCCGTCGTAACTGTGTTTTTCCACAGGCAATTAACCAGTTCAGCGTTAATGAGACACCCGTGCTGCACCACTTACCTCACCCCCCGCATTTGAGCACCGCATCTCTCCCAATCCCGCCTATCTCCAGCGACGGCCGGCGCCGGTGGACCGCCGGGGAACTCACAGAAATCGTCTCCGCGCTTGCCACCCTCCGCACGAAGGACATCGCGGGCACACTCGGCGTAAACCCCAAAGCGCTGCGCTCCGCCTTGCGCCGCCACGGCATCAGCCTCCGCGCCATAAGGCAGTACAGCAGGAAGGCGAACGTCTCCGAGCGGATCGGTGTTCTCATACGCCGCTCCTCGGCGGGGCCATCCGCGATCTATGGGGCAGCCGCGCTTGCCGTCTTGCCCGATGGCGCGTGCCGCTGGCCGCTAGGCGATCCCTCGAAGCCCAATTTCGCCTTTTGCGCGGCCCCAAGGTTCGGCCACGCCTCCTATTGCCAGCACCATCTGGTCAAGGCCTTTGAGCGGGAGGGCCGCCATGCCCGCTAAAGCGAAAACGGCAAAAAGACAGCCCGGACAAAACCTTGCTGAAGCTCCCACCGGGCACCGCCGCCAGCACACGCCCTTCACATGCGACATTCTAACACCGCCCGGTGCACCTATTGTGGCACGGCACCGGGCGCGCACATTATTGACGCCGCTGGCGGTCCGGCGTGCGATCGTCGAGGATGCGGAGACCAAGCCGGAACCTGTCCGGCTGCGCTCGCTGCGCAGGCGGTTGACCGCACTCGACCGCGCCTTGTCCGACCGCGAGGCCGAAGCGCTCGGCCGGCTGACATCCTGCGTCGCCAGCCTATCGAATGTCGGCTGCCTCAACTATCTGAAATCCGAGGTGCGTTCGAGCCCATTCGGCCGCCTGCCCTTCAGCGAAAGCAAGCGCATGGAGATCGCCGCGATGAACGCCGTGCTTAAGGGCTTGAGCCCTGTGCACCGTTCCGCGGTTCTTGAACTGGCGATCCTTCTCGATCCAAGCTATAGCGGCTCTTTCAAACCGGCCAGGGAATTCATCGCGCTCCTGCAATCCGCCGCGGCGGCCGTTGTCACATTATATGGCGAGTGGTTCCGGCAGGAGAGGAAACCACCCCAGACATAGCCCTGTTTCGCACAAAGGCTGGCCGCCCGGTTACCCAAAGCGGCCGGAAAACTTATTTGGACAGAACTTCGGCCTAGCGGCCTTTGCGCTGGCCGAGGCCCATTTTCTTGGCCAGCGAGGAGCGGGCCTCCGCGTAGTGGGGAGCAACCATGGGATAGCCCGGCTCCAGCCCCCACTTCTCACGGTATTCCTCGGGCGACATGTTGTAGTGCGTCCGCAAATGCCGCTTCAGGGACTTGAACTTCTTCCCGTCTTCAAGGCAGATGATGTACTCCGGCGTCAGCGACTTCTTGACCGCGACGGCGGGCTTGAGTTCCTCCTTCGGAGCTTGGATCAAATTGGAGGAAGCGCGCCCCAGGGCGGCATACACACCGCCGATCAACGACGGCAAGTCGTCAGCCATCACTGAATTATTACTAACATAGGCGGAAACGATGTGACTGGTGAGCTCAACCAGCTCATCGCTTTCCATTTTCTCTTCTATCATTTGCGGGCTCCTGGAATGGCCTTGCGCTGAGCTATCTAACGTTTTGTACGAATTGCCCTGGGTCCCGGTCTTATCGAGCCGGCGTCCTTCACTCTTGCGCATTCCGGCCAGATCCTTGACCCTATTTGTTGCTTTCACAATCCTTTGCCTTTCGAAGTCGGGTGGGAATACACTTCATATACCACAAAGGCGCGGATGCTCAAGAATCCTCTCGGCAATGCGCCGTCTTACTTCGGCTTCATGTGCAAGGGTGTCTCCTAAAAGACATGCTATCTCCTGCTCAATTAGGCATTGTGCTTTCGTTTTAAGAAGCTGCGGGTATAGCGCGCGAATGAATTCACAGCTAGCCCACAGGGTCGCATGCCAACCCGTCTTAACGCCCGGCCATGCCGGCGAAACAGGCGGATTAGGTCACAAACAGGTGAAATTATAGTTGTGGCTTGCTTTTATGGTGGTGAATAGCCCAGCAATAGGCGGCGGGCGGATTTCGCATTATGCCAAACACTTACGTATAAGCTTCCAATCTGGCGGAAACACCCAACTCGCGCCGCCACGCCTACGAACCGGCGGCGCGGAACTCAAGAGAGTTCAGGATTGAAAAAATCTTGCAACCGTGACCTTATCTGAAGCTGTATAAACCAAACATCAGGACCGGCAATGCGAACTTCTTTCACATTCATCGATTGTGGGGAAAGTGCGCTTCTTGTGGATTTCGGCCCGCATTACTGTAAAGCCACTAGCCTTGCGATCCTGGATGCCAGCGAACGCCTCGCGGCCACGCTCCTGCCTGGGCTTGGCGAATGCGTTCCCGCCCTTTCATCTTTAACCGTGTATTACGATCCTTTGCAGCTTGCCAGGGAACGGCTTATTGAAGAGGCCCGGAGCCTCTTCGCCCCTTCGCAAGATGCCGCCGCGCACGGCCGGACCTTCGAGATCCCGGTTCTTTATGGCGGCGAGGCCGGGCCGGATCTTGACAGCGTGGCCGGAACCGCGGGGATCGCACCGGAGGAAGCCGCGCGGCTGCATGCGGGCACGCTCTACCATGTCTACATGCTGGGCTTCCTGCCCGGCTTCGCCTACATAGGCAGCATACCGGAACCGTTGCGCCTGCCCCGCCGCTCCACACCCCGCGCCCGCGTGCCTGCCGGATCGGTCGCAATCGCGTCGGACATGACCGCGATCTATCCGCTGGAAAGCCCCGGTGGCTGGCATTTGATCGGCTGGTCGCCGGTTGTGCTTTGGGATATGGCACGGCAGGACCGGCCGCTGCTCCAGCCCGGAGACCGTGTGCGTTTCGTGCCGGTAGATGCTGGCGAGGCCACGGCGCTGCGCCAGCGCTCCCAGGACGGCTGGCGGCCCGCGCCCGTGGAGGGCGGATGAAGCCAGCCCTCAGGATTCTCGAACCGGGCCTTGCCGCGAGCCTGCAAGATTGCGGCCGCCCTGGCTATCAGCGCTTCGGTGTGCCGGTCTCCGGCGCCCTCGACAGTGTGAGCCTGACCATCGCCAACATCCTCGCGGGCAATCCGCCCGGCACGGCGGCCATCGAACTTCTGGGCGCGGGGCTGGCTTTCGCGGTGGAGGCGGACAGCGTAACACTCGCGCTGGCCGGCATGGCGCCCGGTCTCATTCTGGAAAGCGAACAGGCCCCTATCCGCGTACCGGCGCTGCAAAGCGTCAATGCGAGGCGCGGCGATACCGTTCGCATCCTCGCGCCCAAGGGGGGGAGCGTCTCCTATCTCTCCGTGGAGGGCGGCTTCGATATCCCGCCGGCACTTGGCAGCCGCTCCACCTATCGCAGGGCCGGCCTGGGCGGCTACGAGGGCGGTCCCCTCCATGCCGGCGCCCGCCTGCCGCTATGCCTTGTCTCCTCCACGCGCGCCCCGGTCCGCCTCAAAATCGAGGTCCGTCCACCAGACGTCTTGCGGGTGATGCGCGGACCCAACACGGCCTATTTCACCCCTCCGGCCTTTGAAGCGCTCACCGGCTCCGTCTACACTGTCACGGCGGCTTCCGACCGGATGGGCCTGCGCCTGCAAGGCCCGGCACTCGAACGCGCCATGGAAGGCGAAATGACCACGCAAGCAACCACGGCTGGCGCGCTGCAAGTTCCGGCCGATGGCCAGCCCATCCTGCTCTTGGCCGACCGCCAGACGGCTGGCGGCTATCCGCGCATCGCGACCGTGATCGGTGCCGATATCGCGGCGGCAGGCAGGCTTGCGGCAGGCATGAGCCTGCGCTTCGAGGAGGTGAACCGCGAGGAGGCGTTGCGGCTTCTCAGCGAGCAGCGGGCTTGGCTGGCTGCCCTTCCCGCAGCACTTGAGCCGGCGGGTGCGGCCGCGCTCACGCCGGAGTATCTGTTGAGCCGCAACCTGATCGGAGGCGTCACTGCCGGCGGCGCCGGGGACTGATGCGAACCTAGTGCAACCCGCGGCAAGTCCGGCCGTTATCCCGGAAAACGCCTTGGCGCTTATCCGGGATCTAAAAAGCACCGGCGTCAGCGTATGAGACGATCCCGGTTAATGCCTTATGGCATTTCCGGGGTGACGCCGATACGCGTCAGGATTTCCAGCGCCCTCTACTAGCCGGCGTCCTCGCGGAACTGCGCGATGACGAAAATGCTAAGGCAAATGCTGCAAAGAAAGTACATCATGATGGTCGCCGCCCAGGCCAGGTGGCGCTCCGAAATGCCTGTGTGGCTGCGCGGTATGGAAAGCAGCCTCTCCTCAAGGCCCGGTATGGAGGCGATGGCGAGGTAATGGGCGGCCGCCAGCAAAAGGCCCAGCGCGATGGCGCCGGTCAAAGTCAGCATCACGCCGCGTGGCAGGAACAGGAACACCAGCAGCATCAGCCCGCTCTGCATGGCAAACACCGCGCAAATCAACGCCAGGAACCAGGAGAGTTCGAGTTGCTGGCCGGCTATTGCGGCAATGCCGAGGTAGCTCGTGGCCGTGATCGAGAGCCCTAGCAGCATGATCGCCAGCGGCAGCCGCCCCGCGGTCATCCCGCCGGGCCAAAGCATGAACAAGGCGACCCCGCTGCCGAAAAAGGCAATCGCCGCGGAGATACCGAGCAGCACCGGATCGCGGGTCAGATTGATCGGCACTTCGAGCGCGAGCAGGCCGACGAAATTCATCGCCCAGATGCAGCTGCCAAGCGTCAGCGACGCCATGACAATGCGCGTCCGCCCCTCGCCCCTGGGAAGCAGCGCGACATTGGAGGTCATCACAGAGGCGGTAAAGGTGCCCAGAATCGCGATCGTGATCGAGAGGATCACCAAGCTCGGATCGTGCGCTATCATTTGCGGAGCCTAAGCAGGAGGATTGGGAAAACCGAAGCGAATCGTCTGAATGCGGTAATAAGCAATTATGGCATAAACCGGCTGAAACGCCACGCGCGCTTTAAAAAGAGCGGCGCGGCGAAAGTTGCCCCGACGCCCAGGCCACGGCGATGCCAACCCATTCCTTGGCCACCAGGTCGAGCCGCCTCAGGCCCTCCGAGGCTCTGGGAAAGGGACGCCACCAGCCGTCGAAGCCGTTCGTCCTGAAGTCCACTGGACGTGCCAGCACCTCGAAGCCCTGCGCCTCGAACAGCGCCCTCGCCCGTGGCATGTGGAAGGCCGAGGTAACAAGAATCCATTTCTGCCCCGGCTTCGGCTGAAGCTCGCTGGCCGCCTCCACCGCGTTTTCGTAGGTGTTCCGCGAGCGGTCCTCGAACCGGAGCCTGGGCGGCACCAGGTTGAACGCCCCAAAAAAGCGCAAGGCGAGTGCCGCTTCGGAATCGCGATCCTCGCGGGGAAACAGGTCCGCCTTTCCGCCGGAGAAAAACACGGGCAACGAGGGATAGCGCGCGGCCAAGCGGAGGGCTTCAACCATCCGGTCGCCGGATTCGTTCAAATGCGGCGCATCGCCGCCGAGCGAAGTCGCGCTCTCGATAGCGCCGCCGAGCACGATAATTCCCGCCGCGCCGTCGAGATTCTTTGCCGCACTTGCCTTGGCGTTGAGTTCAAGGGGCGCCATCACCCAGGTGGCCAGAGGCGTAAAACCCAAGACCGCATAAAGAACGGCCCCGGCGGCCAATAGGCGCGTCCCTGGCCTGTGCCTACCAGACCGGGCCAGCACCGCTCCCGCGGCAAACAGGACGATAATCAGCGAGGAAGGTTGAAACAGGCCCCAGACGATCTTGGATAGATAGAACATCATGAATGGGGCTTAGCGCTCCAGCCGGTCTCAGCGCAAGAGTTCATTCAGCGCATCCTCGGGGATTGCCTTGCTGATGTTGTTGAACTGGCCGAAAGCAAGCAGTTCTTCCGCGTTGTGGCGCAGCGTGCCCAGGAGCGAGCGCAGCAAGGCCGGCCCAAGCGCCACGCAAGCGGCCCCAGCCCCCTTGAAATCCTTCACGCTTGGCGCGGGCGTCAGCCCGATCGTGACGCAAAGCGGCCCATCGATATGCGCGGCGAGACGCTCGATAAGCTGAATGTGCTGCACACCTGGCACGGAGATGGCATCGGCGCCGGCCGCGAAATAAGCTTCCGCCCGTTCCACCGCCGTTTCGAAAGGCGAAGATTGGGGCGGGTCGAGAAGGAAGGCCTCGGTCCGCGCGATGATTACCGCCGGCACCTTCGTCCTGAGCGCGGCGGCTTTGACCGCCTGCAGCGCCGCCACCATGTCCTTGACCGGCGCGATGCCGTCCCTGCCATCCCGGCCGCCATCGCTGAACACCACGCCCGCGCAGCCCTCGGCGATCACCGACTCGGCGGCGGCACCGACTTCCTCGGCACGCCGTCCCACGATGCCTTCGAGGTCGGCCATCACGGGGATCGCAAAGCCGCGGGCAATCGCCTGCGCGGTCCCGGTCAGCGTGTCGAGCGTCAGCCGTTCATCCCTCTTCAGGCCCTGCGCCCAAGCGACCGCCTTTGCGGAAATGCCGATCAAGGTAAAGCCGGCGTCTCCCATGACCCGGGCCGAAACGACATCCCAAACCTCGGGCAGAATGAACGTGTCGCGCGCGTGCAGCCGCTTCCGGAATACGCGCACCTTTTCTTTTTGATCTTTGAGACGTTGCTCGTCCCCGCCGGTACGTTCGGAACCAAGAACTGGGTCATCGGCCATGTTTACGCTGCGCTCAGTATTGGCGGTTCTCCGGCAACGTCCGCCGAAGGCAACCTCGCTCACCCAAGTCCTCTGCTTAAGTCCGCACTGCCCGCGCTGCAAGCAAAAAAGTGTTCCCGTTTCCTTACAGAAACTTCTCTGCGCCAATGTGCAGCAGCGGACGCCTCCCAAAGCGCGCGGCCTGGGTCCAGCACCCTCCGGCAGGGTTCCGCCGCCTCAAGCCTCCTGGGTGTCCGCCTTACAACCCGTAACATTTGTAATTTGCATTTCCAGCCCTATATTAAGCCGGCTACCAGCCTGGATGCGTGAGCGGAGGCCAGGGCAAATGAGTTCCAAATCGAAGGGCGGCATTCTGGTGCTGCTGCTTCTTGGTCTCGTCTCGAACACGCTGCCATTGCAGGCGGCCGGCGCACTCGCGGACAACCCGCCCAGCCCACCGGCAGCGGCAGCGGACGCCCAGGCGAAGCCTGCACAGCCGCCTCTCGACACCAGCGGCATTCAATCGCAGGCGCTGCTCTCCGCCATCGACAAAATCCTCAGCCGGGCCGCCGGCCAGCGTCAGTCCGCCAAGACCCTGCCGGAACGCGATAAATTCCTGTTCCCGCCGCTTTGGACCGAAACGCGCGAGGACCGGGAGAACTCGATCCGCCAGTTGCTCGACAGCGCTCTCGACATCGTCACCGACGCCCCCATTCTTAAGCTCCAGGATGAGATCGCCAAGCAGCGCGAGCGGATCGCCGCGGCCAGGGACAGGATCGCAAGCTTGCGCGAGAAGCGCCTGGACGCGCCCGAGTCCTCGCTCATGCCGGGCTTCATCACCGACACCCGGGACACCATCGGCGCACGCATCGCCGCCCTTGAGGACGATATCAAAACGCGGGAGGCCGACATCGCCCGTATCAAGCAGGATATCGGCAATGCCTTGTCCGCGGCCGGCATCGAGCTATCCAAGGAAAAACTGGACCTGCTTCTCGACAGCGTCCTCGGCAGCCACCTCCTGAAGCTTGTCACAGCCTTCGAGGTGTCCAAAATCGCCGACCAGAAGCTCGCCACGCTGCTGAACCAGTCGCACGACGATCTGAAGGCCGCGCGCCGCTATTTCGCCATGCACGCCGCCCTCTTCGCCATGCTGGTGGAGGCGCAAGGGCTTCTGATCGAGCAGATCGACACGGTTTATCTCGTCCGGCTGGACAAAATCGCGGCCGACATCTCCAAGACCAACGCCGAAACCCGGCGGCTCTTGCAATCGCAAACCAGGGACGACCAGCGCAAGGTGCTCGAAGCGAACCTCAAGGCCCAGGAGGAATCCCAGAAGGTCTCCGCCTTCTACAAGGAATATCTAAGAAGCCAGCGGCGGCTCCTGGCCGAAGCCAGGAGCAGGACCGTGTTCGACCTGCGCGTCGCCGACAACACCTTCGAGACCGTGGAGGAGAGCTTTCAACTCAAGGTTTTGATGGAGGACGCCAAGCCCTCCTTCGACGCGCTCCACCGGATGGAGGCGCCAGGCTTCGAGCAAATTTTCCGCAACGAGAACTTGAAACGCGAATTCGAGAACCTAACGCAGAAGCTCGGCCCCTCTTCCTGAGCCCCCGCTCATGCGCCGAAGTGCACGCCATTTCCGCCAGTTAGCTTAGCCGGCCCGCGAAGGTGCGGACAAACTGTAAAAGTGGGTATAAAAGAGAGGCAAAGCGTCTGTCGCCTTGAATCAACAGCCCCTCGAAAACTTCCGGCCGGGACCGATTTGCGCTTCAGTCGCGGCCCGCTCCCGTACTATAGTAAGTTGTGCATTTCTGACAGTACAGGTGGTTCATGTTGCGGATGGTTTTCGCGCTGTTGGTTCTCGGTTCGGTGGCAGCGCGGGCTGCGCCCAGTGACAACGATTGCGCCTACGATCCCAAGACTACCCATCTTTCACGGATAGTGGCGGCTGACTCGACAGGTGGCCCGCTTTACGGCGTCACGATGAACGACGCCGACAACAAATCCCAGCGCCGGACCCTCGATTTGCACGACCACGAGATCGTGCTCACATTCGACGATGGCCCGCTCGGAGCGAACACTCAGGCGATTCTCGACGCGCTGCAAAAGCACTGCGTGAAGGCGATATTCTTCGCCGTCGGCAAGATGGCGATGGCACAGCCGAAGCTGATCCAGGAGATCGACCGGCGCGGGCACACGATCGGCTCGCATACTTGGTCTCACCCGCGCGCCATGCACACGCTTTCGGTTGAGGACAACAAGCTCGAAATAGAGAAAGGCTTCATCGCCGTCAGCGAGGCGGTAGGCAAGCCGATAGCGCCCTTCTTCCGCTTCCCGGGCTTCCGCGACTCCAAAGGGGCCGTAGCCTATCTCGCAAGCCGCAACATCAGCGTGTGGGGAACCGACGTGATTTCGGGCGATGCCGATGCGGGTGGGGCGAGCGCCGGGAAGGTCACCCACGACGTGATTAGCCGCGTCCGCTCGGCGGGAAAAGGCATCGTGCTCTTCCACGACATCAAGAGGAGCACGGCGGAGGCGCTCGACGGTATTCTGACCGAGCTTGAAAAGGATGGGTTCAAGGTCGTTCAGGTTCTTTCGAATACGAATTATCAACCCGACGCACAGTTGATGGCACGGGCGGACCTGTTCCGCACCGAAACCGCGGCGGCCACGGCGCGCCCGGCTGCTTCTCCCAAGGAGCAGGTCAAGGACGGCAGCGTCGACGTCATGCACACCGAATGGATCGACCTCGACGCCGAAATCGCCAACGAGAAGCTCCATAGCTCGAACGCGGGCACTGGCGCCACCACACAGGCTCGCGGCGGGGTTCAACCGGCCAGCTTGACTGCCGCAAGCGGATGGGCAACTGGCCGCCAGGTGCGCTGACTTGCTTAAGCGTGTGCAGGGTTAGGGGCGTTAGCCGCGCCCTTCGAACGCGGCGCGTGCGCTTAAGGCCGGACTGGGTTATTAGACGTGTGCCGTCCGATTCCGCGGGCGGCGCTGACCGCTCCCGGTCA
>PMBZ01000020.1:0-8613 GCA_003153975.1 Hyphomicrobiales bacterium | reverse complement strand
CAGCTCGGCGGCACCACCATCCACGCCTGGAGCGGCATCGGCACGCGCTCGCAGGTTACGCGCAGCGATCTGGACCAGATCGCCAAGAACCGGCGCGTGACGGAGCGGATCAAAAAGGCCCGCGTGCTGATCGTCGACGAGGTCTCGATGCTCTCCGGGCAAACGCTGTCGGCGGTCGATCTGGTTTGCCAATTCGTTCGCAAGGACAACGCGCCCTTCGGCGGCCTGCAAGTGGTGCTCGTGGGCGACTTCTTCCAGCTTCCGCCGGTCGTCCGCCGCGATGAGCGCTTTGCCCCCGAATCCGATAGCCAGGACGAAGAGGACAACTCCCCCTTCGCCTATGCGTCCCGCGCCTGGCGTGGCCTCGATCTCAGCATCTGCTATCTCACCGAGCAGCACCGCCAGTCCGACGCCGAATTCTCAGGGCTCCTCGCCGCGATCCGCTCCAACCGCTTCGGCAAGGAGGACGCGGGCCTGCTTGCCAGCCGCCGGCTCGCGCAGGACAGCCTTCCGCGCAGCGTCACCCGGCTCTTCACCCACAACATGGATGTGGACCGCATCAACCAAGCCGAACTGCTCAAGCTTCCTGGCGAGGTCTACAGCTTCCACATGACCTCGACCGGCGACAAGGTGCTGGCCGACGGGCTCAAGCGCGGCTGCCTCTCGCCCGACCGCCTCGACCTCAAGATCGGCGCGGTGGTGATGTTCACCAAAAACGACCCCGACGGCCGCTTCGTGAACGGCACGCTGGGCGTCGTTTCCGACTTCAGCCTTGAGGACGGCTTTCCCGTCGTGACCGCGAAAAGCGGGCTCACCGTTTTCACCAAGCCCGCCGAGTGGAAGGTCACCGAGGACGAAACCGTGAAGGCCGGCATCGAGCAGGTGCCGCTTCGGCTCGCCTGGGCGATCACGGTGCACAAGAGCCAGGGCATGTCGCTCGACGCGGCCGTGATGGACCTGAGCCACGCCTTCGAGTACGGCCAAGGCTATGTGGCCCTGTCCCGCGTCAGGACATTGAGCGGCTTGCACCTTCTGGGCTGGAACGAGCGGGCGCTGCGCGTCCACCCGCTTGCCCTTGAGAAGGACGCCGATTTCCGCCGCGCCTCCGAGGACGAGCAAGAACGTCTTGCCGCCAGACGCGAAGAGGCGGAGGCCCTTCAGACCGCCTTCGTGAGGCAGATCAAAGGCCCAGCACCCGCGCAGGCCAGGCAGGCAACAGCGCCAGCCGCCGCCCCAGCCAATGCCCATAAGAAGTGGACGGCCGAGGAGGATGCCGACATCGCGGCCCGCTACAAGCGCGGCGAAAGCATCAAGGCTATCGCTACCGCCCTCGCCCGGCAGACGGGCGGCATCGAGGCGCGCCTCGTCAAGCTCGGGCTTATGCTGAAGTAGCGGGCGCCGCTCTCTCTCTATTGGCCCTCGATCCAGCAAGCTGCCCTCGGTGCGGCCGTGACTGGTGGGCCAGTGGAACATTGAATATCCACCCTATGTATGCTATTGTCATACAGGTGAGCGATCTTACAGGAACCCCTGCCATGACCACTACCGTGCTGAGCGTGCGTGTCAGCCAGGAGGAGCGCGCCATTCTTGAGGCGGCCAGCGAGCAGGCTCACACCAGCCTCAGCGAGTTTGTGCGCCGCAAAGCTGTCGACGCGGCTGAGAGCGACATGCTGGAGCGGCGCATCGTCACGATCCCGGCCAAGGATTGGGAAGCGTTTGAAGCGTGGAGCAGCGAACCCGCGCGGGAAATTCCGGCTATCAAGGAACTCGCTGCCAGGAAGCCCACATGGCAGCGGTGACGCCGCCGCGTCCGCTTGCCGAAACCGGCGGCCGCAGCGGGTTCGATTGCGGACGGGATTCCCTGAACAACTGGTTTCGTCAGCGCGCATGGGCGAACCATGTGACCGGCGTCTCGCGTACGAATGTCATCTGCGATGGTGCGACGGGCGAGATCGTTGGCTATGTCACGTTGAGTGCGGCGCAGATCGAGCGCGCTTATCTGCCAAAGCCGCATCAACGCAACAAACCCGATCCGGTCCCCGTCACGCTCCTTGGACATCTGGCCATCCATAAAGATTATCAGGGGCGTGGTCATGCGCGGTCGCTTCTGCTTTTCGCGCTCAAGACGGCGATCCGCGCCTCCCGCGAGATTGGCAGTTTTGGCGTCATCACGCATCCAATCGATGACACTGTGCGCGCCTTCTATCGCCGCTGGGGTTTCGAAGATTTGCCGGGCGATCCGCGGAGCGCCATGATCGTGCGCATCGTCGACCTTGAGGCCAGCGGGATGACAGCCTGACCGACGGGGAACAGGTCGCCGATGGCGATTACGATGCTGCTGTGTTTCTCAAGAACATGCCGGACAGGTGGGCCGGGATCGATCGCTTGGCCGCCTTGCGGCTCCGGTATCTGGAACCAGAAAAGCGGTCTTCACCGAATAATTTAGCGCAAAAAATCAACCGACAATAAAACACAACTCATGTACGGTCTCGACACTTGCCTTCTCCGGCTTGCGGAACCGGATTTGAAGGATATGCAAAACACTTCGAAACGAGATAAATATTAGCAATGAAAATACCAGGTTTCAAATCGTATTACCAAGAAGACGACGTTCAGGCCGTTATCGACGTGATTAGAAGGGGCATGTATTGGGCAGACGGACCCGAGATCGAGAGGGCCGAGTCCGGGATCGCTGAATATCTAGGCATTAAGAACTGCGTTCTGCTCAACTCGGGTACGTCCGCGTTATTTACCTTGCTAAAAGCGATAGATGTAACGGGTAAGGACGTTATAGTGCCAAGCTTTACCTTTATCGCAACCGCCAATACCGTCGAACTCGCGGGCGGAAGGGTCGTATTTGCGGATAGCGAACAAGACACGTATGGCTTAAGCATAGAAGATGTCATAGCCAAAATAGGGCCTAATACCAAAGCCATTATTAATATTAATTATGCCGGTTCTATTTCGAGAAACGCGCTACATATAGCCAAGGTGGCAAGGGACCACGGTATCCTGTTTTTAGAGGATTCCGCACAGTCTTTTGGCGCGACCGCCGATAACAAACAAGTTGGCTCATATAGCGATGGCGCAATTTTCAGTTTCTGCCAAAATAAAATAATTACGGCGCTTGGCGAAGGAGGCGCTATCGTTACCAATAGCGACGAAATCGCCGGGCGCGCAAAACTCTTTAGATCCCATGGGCGTGCCGACACTCCGGGTAAGAAACACTTCGAGACCATTTCCGATAACGATTACCTCTTTCCCGGGCACAATTTTCGCATGCCCTCGGCCTCCGCAGCATTTCTTAGCTCGCAATTATCTCATATCCACGATAATTTAAGCCGGCGCCGTCATGTCGCGTCCATTTATAACGAACTCTTAAACGAAGCTGGCGATTACTTGGTCCGCCCGGTCCCATCCGAAGGGTTCAGCCATTGTTACCAAATGTACACAGTTAGATTTGGCTCCGGCGGACTTAGGGACCGGGTCAGAAAAAAGCTCATTGAATCAGGTGTTATGGCGAGATGCTATTTCGAGCCGTTGCACCAAAAGAAATACTACGCAAGCAAAAACCAAGACCTCAGCCTGCCGGTTGCCGAGGATCTTGGCCGCAGAGTGTTAACGCTTCCCATGTATCCGGAAATGCGCGAGGAAGATATCAGGTTCGTGTGCGGCATTATTAAAGACGTGGTGCTTGGATAAGCGGCACCGCGATCCCCTGCCGCGGTGGCAAAGGACAAAGCCTGGCCTCCTGGTCGCGCTTGGGACGCGAACCAGGACTGGCGGCGCCTTAGCCCGCTCCAGCGCGCGCCCAGCGCACCATATCGGCGATCCCCTCGGCCAAACCGATCCGGGGAGCATACCCCAGCAACTTTTTTGCCTTCTTTAAATTTGGCCGCCGGTTCAATACGTCGTGGCGGCTGTTCCCTTGCACTTCTATGCTTGAGGACGACTGCGATATCTCGACGATCATCCTGGCTAGATCGATGAGCGATATCTCCGTCGTATCGTTTCCGATGTTGAAGGTTTGGTTCCGGGCGGAATCGAAAAAGACGCATGCAACCACGCCTTCCACAAAGTCTTTAATGTGGCACCAGGAGCGGGTTTGTTCTCCTGTTCCGGAGATGAATAGCGTCTCGTTGGCCACGGCGCGCCTGACCATTGCCGTAAGAGCGATGCAACTTGTCGGCGCTGGGCCATATACATTGAAGGGGCGCACGATCACGTACGGAAACCCGAATCTTTCGGCGAACGCCTTGACATAAAACTCGGCGCTGAGCTTTGCCGACGCATAGCACCACCGGCCGCTGCCGGTCAGAATGACCGCCGGCTCCTGCTCGTCATGATCGCGGGCATGGACGCCATATATTTCCGAGGTGCTAAAGTATGCGAACCGCTCAAGATTCGGCAATCCGCTGGCGAAATCCAGGCACGCCCTCGTTCCGGCGATGCTGATGTCGAGCGTTTCGATTTGATGGCGTGGCACACGCTCGATGCCAAGAAGCGCCGCGCAATGCACGACGTATTGGAAGGTCTTGGGCAGGCGCGCCCAGACGCAAGCGTCGGTCACGGCCCCCTGGATGTAGGTCAGGCGGGGGGTTCCAGCGGCACCGAGACGGGGCAAACTCCCCTCTTCGAGAGGTGCCATGTCGAGCACCGTGACGGCGTGTCCGCGTTCCAAGAGATGTGCCGTCAGGTGGCCGCCGATAAGACCGTTTCCGCCCGTAACCAGTACGTGAGGCAATATTTCCATGTCCGTCCCGGCGCCGGCCGGGCCTCCTCGATAAGCGTTACGCCTTGACGATGTTCGCGCCGCTCAGACCATGACGTCCGCACGCATTCCGCGTGTCGACGACCAGCCTGGAATTCTCCACGAGGGCGCGATAGTCCACGCCGTCATGATCGGTCGCGATCAATACGGCATCGAATCCGGAGATTGCCTGCGGGCTCCAGGAGATGGAGCGCAGCGTGCTGCCGTCTTCCAGTGGAAGCTCGCTTATGAACGGATCGAAGTAAGCTGCTTCGGTGCCTCGCCGCTTCAGAATGCGGAGGAGCGACAGCGCTGGGCTTTCCCGGTAATCGTTGACGTTTTTCTTGTAGGCGACGCCCGCGACCAGAATGGATGCGCCTTTGAGACCGCGCGACCACCGCATATCCATGGCCTCGGCAAGACGCGAGATCACGTAATCGGGCATGCCCATGTTGATTTCATCCGCCAGCGCGACAAAGCGCGCCGGCAAGCCGAACTCCCTGGCTTTCCACGCCAGATAAGCTGGATCGACCGGGATGCAATGTCCGCCAATGCCAGGGCTCGGATAAAACGGCATATATCCGAAGGGCTTCGTTTGCGCGGCATCGATAACTTCCCAGATGTCGATCCCCATGGCCGTATATATAATTTTCAACTCGTTGATGAGTGAAATATTTACTTGGCGGAACTTATTTTCCGTCAACTTAACGGCTTCCGCCGCATCCGTCGACGAAACCGGCACGACTTTATCGACGAAAAGCGAGAAAAAGCCTTGCACAAGCTCCAGCGACGTTGGGTCGTCGGCGCCGACAACTTTAGGGGTATTGGTTGTGTTGTACTCGCTGTTGCCTGGGTCGTGACGTTCGGGAGAGAACGCCAGAAAAACGTCGCGTCCCGGCGTCAATCCACGAGTCTTAAAAATTGGCGCCAGGACTTCGCGGGTGGTTCCTGGAAACGTCGTCGATTGCAGAATGACAAGCTGCCCTGGCCGCGAATATTCGGCTATCGAATTGGCCGCCTGCACGATGAACGAAAGATCGGGCTCATGGTGCCGACCAAGAGGGGTCTGCACGCAAATTATCGCTACGTCCACTTCCTTCGCGCGGGCAAAATCTGTCGTGGGGATGAGAAGCTCGGTCTTGATCAGTTTGGCAATCGACTCGGAAGGCAAATGTTCGAGGTACGACCGGCCTTCCGCCAGCATCCCGATACGACGCGCGTTTATGTCGAAGCCGATAACCCTGAATTTTCCCTGCTCGGCGGCGGCCCGCGCCAGCTCTAGCCCCGTGGGACCAAGTCCAAACACCCCTACAACCGCGCTACGGCCTTGAAGCCGCTTCCAGATTTTGGTGTACGCAGACTTATGCACGATACTGAACTCCATTGTACTGGGAACAACTAAGACTTTTACGCCGGCAGCCTCCAGACTCTCCCACGCCGCGCGGAGGAGAAGGCCCGCGCGCCCGGCAAGGCAGCGTTATGTGTTGTCATGGTTCCCTGCTTTCGCTGGACGGGCATCCCAAAGCATCATGCGTTCTCCGCCTGAGCCCGATCGAATTCGATTGGGCAATATGCAAAGTTTCACGCTGGGCAATGGTAGCGATAAAGCATTTGATTTCCGCTAAAAGAATATTGTCAAAGTCTTGGTTTGCGGTTAGGTTTAATTTGCTGTTGCGACGCTATTCTAGCGCTACAATTGTATATATAACGAAAACTATTCGAACCAATGCACGTGGGGGGATTGCCGCGCATCGAATGCGGCCGCCACACCCTGCCGGAACTTCCGGCCGCCGGGCTGGCACCTCAGTGAACCCTGGCCTCCAGCGCTCGCAGGATCGCGGGATAGTCGAAATTTTCCGCCAGCCGGCTCAAGCGGCCGGCCAGCACCGCATCTGTCTCGCCAGCCTCCGCGATCGCGCCCGCGATGAGGTCGCCATCGAGGCTGTTAAGCGCCTCGCGCAGGCGCTGCCGCAGAGATTCGGGCAGCGCCCCCAGCATGGCCGGCGTCAGCACAATGGCGGCATCCGCCTCGCGCTCAGGCTCGCGGTAGACGAACTTCAAGCCCAGATGCCGGGCGAGGCAAGCGTAAATCTCCTGGAAGCGGTAAGGCTTGCCGATAAATTCGTCCATCCCCGCACTGAACAGCTGCGGCTGCTGCTCCTTGAACACCGAGGCCGTGACCGCCACGATCTTCACATCCCGGCCGCCCGGAAGCTGCCGGATGCGCTTAGTGGCTTCCGCCCCGTCCATCACCGGCATGCGCCGGTCCATCCAGATGAGATGCGGCTTCCACTCCTCGAAGAGTTTCACGCATTGCTCGCCGTCCTCCGCCACTTTCGTTTCAAGCCCGATGGCCGCCATGAGCTTTACCAGCAGCAACCTGTTGGCGCGCTGATCCTCCGCGATCAGGATGCGATAGGCCGGCTGGCCGGGTACCAGGCCCAAGACCTCGCCTTCCTGGGCGCCATCCAGCCCGGCCGCCACATCGCTTCCAGACGCCAGCTCCACCGGCAGATCCACGCGGAACACCGAGCCCTTGCCCACCGTGCTTTCCACGCTGGTGGTGCCGCCCATCATTTCCACGAACTGGCGCGTGATGGCGAGCCCAAGCCCCGTCCCCTTCTGCTGGTCCGATTTCACCAATTGCACGAAAGGCTGGAACAGCCGCCCCAGCTCCTCCGGCGCGATGCCAGGGCCGGTGTCCTCGACCTCGATCGAAAGATGCGTGCGGGCATTGTTCCTGACCCCAAGCCGGATGGTCACCCCGCCCTGCTCCGTGAACTTCACCGCATTGCCCACGAGGTTCACCAGCACCTGCCGCAGGCGCGCCTCGTCGCCCTTGATGTAGCGGGGAAAGGCCGAGGATTGATCCAGCTCCAGCGTCAGCCCCTTTTCCTCCGCCCGCAGCCGCATCATGTCGGCCACGCCGCGCACCATGCCACCGAGGTCGAACGGCTCGATTTCCAGTTGCATCCGCCCCGCCTCGATCTTTGCCATTTCCAGCACGTCGTCGATGAGGCTCAGGAGATGCTCGCCGCTGCTGTTGATGATGCCGAGCGCCTCGCGCTGGCTGCTGGAAAGAGCCGGCTCATTGCACATCAGGGCGGAAAAGCCCAGGATCGCGTTCAAGGGCGTGCGCAGCTCGTGGCTCATATTGGCCAGGAACACGCTCTTGGCCTTGTTGGCGGCCTCCGCCGCGTCGCGGGCCAAAAGAAGCTGCGCGGTGCGCTCCTGCACCGTTTCCTCAAGCTGGTCCTTATAGCGCCGCAGTTCCTCTTCCGCGCGCTGCCGCCCGGTGCGCGCCCGCAAGCCCATGATGGAGAAAGCAACATCGCTGGACATGCTTTCCAGAAAGCGGACCTCTCCTTCTGAAAAGCTGTCCAGCTTCGCGGAATAGGCGGAGAAGCTGGCGAACACCCGCCCCTCGTCGTCCTTGAGGGGAACGGCGATCGAGGAGCGGTAGCCGCGTTTGAGCGCCTCCTCGCGCCAGGGCGCGGCTTTCGGGTCGGTCTCAAAATCGCCGGTTACTACGCTCTTTCCAGTGCGCACGCAAAGCCCCGCCCCGCCGCGTCCCCTGGGCACGTCCGCCCAGGTAAGGCACGCATTCAGGAGATAGCCCGCTTCATACCCCGCCCAGGCGGCCGGACGGATCGTCTTGTCCTCATCGTTTTCCGCGTACCCAGCCCAGGACATGAGGTAGCCCGCCTCGCCGCAAATGATGCCGCAAAGGCCTTCGAGCATGGCTGCCTCGCTGGTGGCCCGCATCAGCATGTGGCTGCAGGCGTTGACCGTCTTAAGCTCCCGGTTGAGCCGGCACAGTCCTTCCTCGGCTGCCTTGCTAACCACGAGCGCGGAATCCGAGG
>PMBZ01000135.1 GCA_003153975.1 Hyphomicrobiales bacterium | reverse complement strand
GAATTCGGTTCGGATGTCTCGAACGGCGGGCTGCGACCCGGTGCGGCTGCGAATTGGAAACCGGGTAACCGGGCGTCCCCTGCTCAAGCGAGCACCCGCTGGGCGCCATGATACGCGCGCGGAATTACGAGTTTCGTCCTCTCCCGTGCGATAGAGGATCAAATAGGGTAGCCTCGGCACGGTTTTCTCGCGCGTGCCTTTGCGGCGCCCAGGCCTGCCCAAGAAAGGAAACCCGGTGAGGATCTGGAAGGTCTTCAGAATTGCGTGACGGACTCGCTCAGCGGCGACATAGGTGCGGATTGCTTCGATATCGCGCAGTGCTACCCGCGCATACCGCAGCTTCAAGCCCACGGCGCGTGAAGTGCCCGCGCAACCTCCTCGTCCGTCGCAAACTCGCCCGCATCGTTTTGGGCGAGAGCAAGCTCGATGCCTTCGATCTGCTCTTGGGTGAGATCGTACTCCGCCTCACCCTCGGCGAGATGCAGGAACAACTCCGCCACGCGGTCTTGCCGCTCTTCGCTGAGCGCCTTGAGCTTTGCAATGGCTTCTTCGAGGAGTTTTGTCATGCCAAGACTCTATCTCGGCCAGGGCCGAAAGGAAATGTCGAGCCGAATGGATGCCGCACCGGACATGCAGCGACACATCTGCACAGGCTATTTGCATGCGGCACCACGGGCGGTTTCCGATGGGAGTGCCGTCTGGGCGTCCTTCTCGAAGGCACTTAGCGTTGGTATGGTTCTTCCATGCACGGGAAGGATTGGGAGGCTCAAAAGCAGGCGCGCTTGCGCGCATTGCACGTCCGCGCCTTCGAGGAACTCGGCGCGCGCGCCATGTGGAACATGCGGCGTTTCGAAGAGCCTGCGCCCGGAGACATGCCGGCCATGACACGGCAACTGCGCATCGAAGGCAACCTCGCCGCCCTGCGCCTTGCCGAAGAGATCGAGGAGTTGGTCCGTGCCGCTCACTGAGGCACAAGATGGCGTCCCCGTTCAACCCGATCCCGCGCGTCTTGAGGATTACATCGCTCATGAGCCGCGGCGGCGCGGTCATTGGCCGGTGGCTCCGGTCATTACCTCAGCCATGCTGGAGAAACTGCGGCAACCCGTCTAACGGTTTGGATGTAGCGCGGCGCGGCCAGAAGCGGATTTGGCCTGACCGGCGGAAGCCCGGCCGCCGGTTAGATGAATATACAGTTAAGCCTGTAGCAGTTCCCAATATGGGTAGAGTCGAGGAGAGGCGCGGTAGCTTGGGCCATACGGCAACGCCCCGTTTCCCCTCCCCGCTCATCGAACCGGACGTGCCGATTTCCAGCATCCAGCTCTCCGGCTGGCTTCACATCAACGCTATCGGCGGAGGGACTTGCACTCTCAGATCGCTGAATGGAGCGATCTGGGCCTCGCGAGGGCACTCTATGCTACCTTCCTACCTTCGCCTTGACGTAGAGCTTTCTCTGAAGGCTCCCGATCTTTCCGGCGTTTCCAGGCTTATCGCCAATCGCCTGATCCTTGCCTTCTTGAAAAGCGTGCCAGAAGTCAGGCGCCTTTCCTCCACCGGAATTACCCAGCTTCGTCAGTACTATGCACCTGTCCGACTCCCGTACAGCCCGCCATCTGCTGGCGTTTAGGCTGCGAGCCTCGACTGCACGGGTCTCCCACGTTACCCGGATTACCTTCCCGGCGTGCTGTCTCCACTACCCCGGCGGACCCAGCAGGTGCATCTGTTGGTTGCTTCCCCGCCGGTGCAAGCCTTCCCCTGAATTAAGGAGGGCCGGCGTCCGCATTAAATCTTTCGAGGCCTGCTCAGAGTTCACTCACGTTACGGCCCGTCAGGTTGCTCGACCGCCCAAGGCGGCCTTTGTCACGGGGCTTCGGCCCGGCCAGTTACCTGCCCAAGCCGCCCGTCAGCTATTGGAGCTAACCAACTACTCTCCGGGTGGAACCTTCCTCCACTGGTAATCCGCGCCCTCGTGGCGCACTTAATTCGAGTATGGTTGATGCCAAGTCGGGACGTGTTCCACAGGCCCTTTTTCGTGATTTTTTTCGCGCTTTGCCTCGATTCCTGCGTTTCAAAACACCCGTTAAATATAGCCGCGGATTTGAAATTAACCATGAAACGGTGCATTCCGCACTGGAGGCAAGACGACGCTTGTTGATTTTGTCGCTCGATATCAATGCACTAGCAATACTTAGGATTTTAGGAAGAGTCTTTCGTTATAATGTGACCATGAAGTAGACAGACAGGATTGCGGGATTTTTGCCTGAAAGGCGCGAGAACGTGGTTAACAAATACTTGTTTCAGAAGCAATACCGGCCGCCAGAACCTGCCACCCGGCATAAGCGGAATCCTGGCCGGGAGCAGGCCGCAGAATGACTAATGGCGATCATCCGCGTGAGGTTGAGGGGCGTTACCTTACCATCAAGGAGCGCGTCTGGCGCGCGGCGGAGGCAAGCGGGCGCGAGCCGGCCGCGGTGAAGCTCGTTGCCGTGACGAAAACCTTCGAGGCGGAGGACATTCTGCCGGTGCTGCGCCAGGGCCACGTTTCATTCGGCGAGAACCGTGTGCAGGAGGCCATGCACAAATGGCCGGGCTTGCGCGAGCTGTTTCCCGCCATCGAGCTGCATCTGATCGGGCCGCTGCAGACGAACAAGGTGCGCGAGGCGGTGGCCCTGTTCGATTGCATCGAGACGGTGGACCGGCCCAAGCTCGCGGCGGCGCTGGCGGCGGAGACAAAGCGGCAAAACCGCGCACCGAGACTGTTGATCCAGGTAAACACGGGCCTTGAGCAGCAAAAGGCGGGCGTGGCCCCAGCCGATGCGGAGAAGTTCCTGGAGCAATGCCGGCGCGAGTTCGGCCTCACCATCGGCGGACTGATGTGCATCCCGCCCTTCGACGAGGAGCCGCTGCCGCATTTCGAAGCTTTGGCCGCGCTGCGCAACCGGCTTGGGCTGACCGAGCTAAGCATGGGCATGAGCGCCGATTTCGAAACCGCCATTCGCGCCGGCGCCACCATGGTGCGCGTCGGCACCGCGATTTTCGGCCACCGCTGAGACGGCAGCCATACAAAAAGCCGGGGTGCTTGGCCCCGGCTTCGAATTCTTAAGTGCTCTGGCGCGGACCTTTATCCGGCGCGCTGCTGCCACCAGCCCTTGCGGCGCGGGCCGGCCTTTACCGGCTTGGGCTTCGGCGCCTGAACCGGCGCGGCGGCTGCGGGCGCTTCCGGTTCCGGTTCCGGGCTAAAAGCGATGGCGGGCTCGGGTGCCGATTCGCTCAAGGTCACGGCCGGCGGAACTGCCGGCTCCTCCTGCGGCTCGGGCTGAGGCGCTGCTTCAACCAAGCTTTCGTTCGCCGGTTCCGCGGCACTTGGCTGCTCTGGCGCGGCGGGTGCATGGCTCACCGGCCCCAGCACCGCGCTTTTGGGGAAGTTGAGGTCGAAATCCAGCACGGGCTGCTCGCCGAGGCCCGGTATCGCCTCGCCTTGGGGCCGCCCGAACTCCGCACCGCCGATCTCGTCGCGATGGCGCCGGCCTCCGCGCCGGCCCCGGCGCCGGTTGCGGCGGAAGTCCTGATCGCCACTCCTCGGCCCGGCCTCTTCGGAATCCGCGCCTTCGGCGGCAGCTACCCCGGCCGAGGCCTCATGCTCTTCCCCTTCCGCTCCTTCCTCCGCGCCGCCTTCATAGCCGGCTGCCTCCACGGCCTCCAGCATCGCGGCGCCATCCTGGAACGCCCCGGGTTCGTGCGAAGCTTCTCCGCGTCCGCCACGGCGGCGACGGCGCTTGCGGCGCGACGAGCGCTTGTCCTCGCCTTCCGCCACCGCTTCTTCCTCGTCCTCCTCGTCCTCGCCGCCGGCGGCTTGCGAGGGCTCCATCTGGATCGCGCGCGATTCGGCGACAGCCGGCGCATTGGCGGATGAGCCGCGCGTCAGTGCGAAGGTGCCGCCATGGGCATCCTCGTCCATCTGGATGACGATGGACACGCCATAGCGCATCTCGATGTCGCGGAGATAGGCGCGCTTGTGATTGAGGATGTAGAGCGAGGCTTCGGTCGACGCGCTGACAGTGAGGTCGGCCGCGCCTTGCGTGCGCAGGTGGTCCTCGATGGAGCGCAGGACCATCAGCGCCACCGACTCGGTCGAGCGGATGTGGCCCACGCCCTGACAGATCGGGCACGGCATGGTCGAGACCTCGACGACGCCCTGGCGCAAGCGCTGTCGCGACATCTCCATGAGTCCGAAATGGCTGATATGGCCGACCTGGATGCGCGCGCGGTCGTGGCGCAGCGCTTCCTTCAGCCGGCGCTCCACGGCGCGGTT
>PMBZ01000019.1 GCA_003153975.1 Hyphomicrobiales bacterium | reverse complement strand
GGCGAAGTCCGCGTGCTCGCCCACCGCCTTGAGCGCATCCCCCTCGACGCCATCTATTGCAGCGATCTCAATCGCTCGCGCCGGACGGCCGAGCTTCTGGCGGATGGGCGCGCGATCCCGCTCCACGTTCAGCCGGAGCTGCGCGAAATCGACCTCGGAGCCTGGGAGGGGCTTCCCCGGCGCGAGGTCGCGGAACGCCAGCCGGCGGACTACGAAAAGCGCGGACGCGACATCGAGCATTTCCGCCCGCCTGGCGGGGAAAGCTTCGCGGACCTTTCGGCGCGCGTGCTGGGCTTCTGGCGGAGCGCAATCGAGGGGGCGGGCGCTGGCACCGTCGCGGTCGCCGCGCATGCCGGGGTCAACCGCGTAATCCTCTGCCACGTGCTTGGTATGCCGCTTTGCAATCTATTCCGGCTGTCCCAGCATCCGGCTTGCCTGGATGTCATCGAGTGGAAGCGGGGCGGCCCGGCCGTGCGCCTTCTCGGCACAACCGGCATGTGATGGTAACGGCACGCAAGGCTGGACTTCCGGTGGCTTTGAAGCACTACTTTTACTATGTCGCAAACGGCGGACAGCTGCGCCTCTCTTGTTCAGCCGGGCACAGCAGGGGCAGCGGGGCAGGCTCCTGGCGAGGGCAATGGCGATGCGCTCACGCATGGTGGCGATCGACTCCGGCATATGGCGCTGGGTGCGGGCGGGGAACGCCTCTGGCTCTGTAACCTTCGGGAATGGCAGGTTTTTTGAAGCGCCCGGGGGTAGAAGCTCCTGAGGGGGGGATGGTCTCCCGTTCGGAGATCGAGAAGGCGTCTGCGGCAATGCAAAGTGTTGCGTGACGATGAAAGCCTCGCCAGCCGCGGCCTTCGTAATGTCCGTGGCCAACTTCTTGCTTGAGTTCCTGGTAATCGCGTTCTATCCGCCAGCGAAGCTTGATCGTATCGATCAATTTTTCAAACGTCCCTAAAACTGGCGGATTTTAAGGATTGAACTGAACCGCTACCGCAGCAACGGTTCAGTTCAATCCGACTCGACTGCCGTTGTGTCGCCCCTGCGCGCCCCCTAAGTCAACGTGCCGCACCGCCGCAGGCACGGGTCCCCGCCTTCGCGGGAACGACGCCGCGGAACAATCCGCAAGACAGGTGCCCGGACTTGCCCCTGCTACTGTGTCCACCTTCGCATTCGCCGCACGGGGTTCGAACTACTCCTGGGTCGCCAAAGCACAACAGAAGCAAACCATTACCGGCTTCGACGATTAGCGTGGCCCAAAGCACCCGCGCCGCACGCCCGCTTCGGCGCCCCGACGCGGCCGGCCGGACGGCAGTGAGTTTCTGACGGCCCGGGCCATCGTGCATTCGTTTACTTCCGCGGTGGATTAGACTGCCCGCGGCCCTTGTATTACCTCTCTGCTCCAATGACACTGGCGTCAGGTGTTTGCAAGCGATTCGGGAAACAAGCGATGCATGGCTTCGCGCAACGGGTGTTGCCGCTACTTTCAGAGCCTGGCAACAAGCCCAACGGTAAGGTTTCGCGTCCCTCCGGCGAGTATCTCTGGCAGCTCTATCAAGCATTGCCGGACGGACACAAAATGCTCATGCGGCTCAAAGCGTTGATCGATCCGGCGATCGGCAAGGGACCGTTTCACGAGGCCGTGCGCAAAGCCGGCTTGCGGCTGCCGGACGGCAAGGTATACACGGGGGCTTTCCTCAACACCCAATTGCAAGTCCTTCAGCACAAGGGGCTCCTCAGTGAAGATCTGGGCTGCAATCGGGATATTATGCACGCCGTGGCAGTGGAGGCGTGCGCGGGCAGGGACGCGGCGAATTTGATTGGCGCCGTGAAGACTGCCATGCCGAAAAGCAATCGCGAACTTGCCGGACAGACGGCATACTATTACCTTCCGCCCCTCAGTCAGGATACCGACCTCTTCCGCCATCTCAGGCTAGCCATTTATGCCAACGACGAGGCTGAGTTCGGTAGGCTTCGGAGGCTCGCCGGAGCGGAAACGTCAGGGGCGGAGGGGAGCCCGGAGTTCATCCAGTTTCTGGCCCGTTTTCCGCTCAGCGCTGCGTGGCTGGAGCAGTTGCACCCCGCCATCCGCGAGATGTTCGCCGAGCATGCCCTGCGCATGTTCGTCGAGCATGGTCAAGCATCAGCCGGCACCGCCGCCATCTTCCAGCATTATGCGGATGCGGCGCCGGGCGAGGCCAAAGCGAGCCTGAACAAGCTGCTCCTGCGCTTCGATATTCTTTCTTTGAATTTCCACCGCGCCCGGCAGCGCATAGGGGTGCTGCCGGAAAGCGAGGCGCACCTTGCCGCGGCGCACGAAGCATCGATTGCGTTTGTGACCGGAGATAACGAGGCGGCCCTTGCGGGATTTCGCGATGCTCTGAAACTGCTGCGCAAATCGCAAGGCAAACGCAAGGTGGCGCTTCCGGCGGAGGCCGGGCTCTTCCACATGCTTGCGCTGTTGCGCGCCAACGATCCGGCTCTGCATGCTGAGCTGCGTGGCCTCATCGACGCCGCGACGATGGAGGTGACACCACATTTTTTGGCGCATCGCGGTGTGTACGCGCTGCTCGAACTCATCGAGGGACGGCACGGTAATGCCCGCGAATTGATCAAGCATTCGCTCGATCAGCGGCCGGGCTGTCTGGCGGCCTGGGCCATCGCTGCCCTCGCCGCGCTGTTCATCGACAACGCCCTTGTGCGCGAGCGTGCCGCGCATATTGAGGCTGAATACGATCGTCTTGCCCAGCCGGTGCCCCTTTGGGCACGCATTTACGCTGAAATTCTGAGTAAGACTGCCCGCGATGGCACAGTCTGGCGGGAGCGTGCCAGCGCGCTGGGGGGCAAGGCCCTCATCGACTTCACCGGGATCATCGTCCTCAAGCAGCCCTGGGAGCACGCCTTCGATTCGTTGACGGCGTTTCTCAAGCCTGGCGAGCCGAAGCGCCCCGCTGACAAGGCCAAGGCAAAAACCAAGCGCCTCGCCTGGCTGGTCGACTACCTTTCCAGCGAGGTCTCGGTCGTCGAGCAATCGCCGAAAGCGAGCGGCTGGACTGGCGGGCGCCCGATCGCCTTGAAGCGCTTGAATCAGCGCGACGCGCGGCTCGACTATTTGACGGAACACGACCTGCGCATGTGCCGCTGCGTGCGCAAGGAACAAAGCTGGTATGACGATGGGCATTATTATTTCGACGAACATACCACGCTGCCCAATCTTGCCGGACATCCCAACGTCTACAACGCCGCCTGCCCCAGCGAGCGCATCGAGCTGATTGCGTATCCGGTGGAACTCGTGGTGAAAGAGACGGATTGCGGCTACAACTTCAGCCTGTCGCACCGCTCCAGCGATCCGCAGGTTTTCCTTGAGATGGAAACTCCCACGCGCTGGCGTGTCATAGAGCTGTCGCGGAAGCTCCTCGAATTGCAGGCAACGCTCGGCGATCATGGACTGAGCGTGCCGCGCGATATGCGCGAACGTGTCGCTGCCCTTCTGGGCGAGGCCAACCCCACCGTGCCGATCCGCTCGGAGCTGGCGGACATCGATGTCCCCGCTACCCCCGGCGACCCCACCCCGGCGATGCAGCTGCAGCGGCGCGGCGACGGACTAAAAATCAGACTGGGAGTGCGCCCCTTCGGAGCGGGTGGCCCCTTCTACCTCGCGGGGCAGGGCGGCTCGTCGGTGCTGGTGACGGCCAACGGCCAGCGCCAGCGCGTCAACCGGGATCTCGACGCCGAGAAGAAAGCGGAACATGCGCTGATGAAAGCCTGTCCGGCCATGCTGGCCTGGGGCATATCCGGCGGCGAATGCGAAATCGAGGCCCTCGAAGACGTGCTCGAATTCCTCGAACAAGTGCAGACTTACAACGGCCCAGTGACCTTCGAATGGCCGGAGGGTGAGGCCCTCAAGGTTAGCCCCACCGTCAGCGCGCAAAAGCTTTCCATCAAGCTCGTGCAAAAGCGGGACTGGTTCGAGGTGTCTGGCAAAATCGAGGTGGACGATGGCCTCGTTGTCGATATGCAGGAAGTTTTGTCGCGGCTGGACCGGGCGCGCGGCCGTTTCGTTCCGCTCGACGGCGGCCGGTTTGTGGCGCTGACGGAGGATTTGCAGCGCCAGCTCCGCCGCCTGGAGGGCGTTTCCGAGGAAGCGGCCGGCGGCCGGCGCCTGCATGGCTTGGCCTCCATGGCCGTGGACGATCTCGTGGAGAGCGCCGGCAAAGTACAGGCCGACAAACATTGGCGCGAGCTGTCGGCGCGCATCCGCGCGGCAGGCTCGCACACACCGAAGGTGCCAGCCACGTTGCAGGCCGAACTGCGCGACTATCAGGCCGAGGGCTTTGCCTGGATGTCCCGGCTCGCCAATCTGCAAATGGGGGCCTGTCTTGCCGACGACATGGGGCTGGGCAAGACGGTGCAGACCATCGCCGTGATGCTGGAGCAGCAGGCGCATGGCGCCTGCCTCGTCGTGGCGCCAACCTCCGTCTGCCACAACTGGGAAAGCGAGCTGGCACGCTTCGCCCCGTCGCTGAACGTACACCGTCTGTCCAGTGCCCAGGACCGCGCCGCTCTGATCGGGGCCATGGGGCCGGGCGACGTGCTGATTGCCTCTTATGGCCTCCTGCACCAGGAAGACGAAACGCTCACGGGCCGCGCCTGGAATATGCTCGTGCTGGACGAAGCGCAGAATCTGAAGAACGCCGCCACCAAACGCGCCAAGGCCAGCCAGAAGCTCGACGCCAAATTCCGCGTCGCTCTCAGCGGCACACCCATCGAGAATTATCTCGACGAGCTTTGGAGCCTGTTCAACACCGTCAACCCGGGCCTGCTCGGCTCGCGCGAAGGCTTTCAGCGCCGTTTCGCCGGCCCCATCGAGCGCGAGCGGAAGCCCGCCGCCCGCGATGCACTTCGCGCATTGATCCGCCCGTTCATCCTGCGCCGTATCAAGAGCGCCGTCTTGAGCGAACTGCCGCCGCGCACCGAGCTGACCGTCACGGTGCAACTGCCGGAGGACGAGCGCGCCTTTTACGAGGCGATGCGCCGCCGGGCTGTGGAGAATATCGCAGCCCTCGACGGCCCGCCCGGCCAGCGCAAGATTCATATCCTGGCGGAAATCGGCAAGCTTCGCCGCCTGTGCTGCCACCCGGCGCTGATCGATCCCAAGACGCCTCTTGAAAGCGCCAAGCTGGCCGCGTTCCTGGAACTCACGGACGAACTGCTGCGCAACCGTCACAAGGCGCTGGTGTTCAGCCAGTTTCTTGGCCATCTCGAAAAGGTGCGCGAAGCGCTTAATGCGCGCGGCGTGCGCTATCAATATATCGACGGCAGTGTTTCGGCGCAGGCGCGGGCGGAACGCGTGGCGGCTTTCCAGGCGGGCGAGGGCGACCTGTTCCTTATCAGCCTCAAGGCGGGCGGCACCGGCCTCAATCTAACGGCGGCCGATTATGTGATCCATCTCGATCCGTGGTGGAACCCGGCCGTGGAAGACCAGGCGTCCGACCGCGCGCACCGCATCGGCCAGAGCCGCCCGGTGACAGTCTACCGGCTGGTTGTGGAAGACAGCATCGAAGAGCGTATCCTCGACCTGCACAAGCACAAGCGCGACCTCGCCAACGACCTGCTTGACGGAGCGGAGGTCAGCGCCCGGCTGAGTGAAGACGAACTGGTATCTTTGATAAGGCGCTGATGGGCGATCTACCCGCCGGCGCGCATGGCGTTGCGGAAAGCGGGACGGGGCGATCCCAGCGGCAAAATGTGCCTGGCGAAATTCACCAAGCCGGCGAGCCTGCACTTGCCTCTGGCCTGCTTGGGCTTTAGCTTCCGGCGAGTCATTTGCGAACAGGTCCCGCCGGGAGCCGGATGCCCGAAAATATCATTGTGGCCGAGCGCCTTGGGCGCGACTTCACCATGCGCCGGCCAGTAAAGCCCGGCTGGCGGGGCTGGCTTGCCAAGAGCGTCAAGCATACGGTTGAGGCCGTGGCGGAACTCTCCTTCACGATCGAGGCGGGGGCGAAGGTCGCATTCATCGGCCCCAACGGCGCGGGCAAGTCGACGACCTTGCGGATGCTGTGCGGCCTGCTGCGGCCGACCAGCGGCATGGCGCAAGTCTGCGGCCTCGTTCCCTGGAAGGAAACGCGGCGGCTGGCGCAGTCCATAGGGCTGGTGTTCGGCCAGCGCTCGCATTTATGGCCGTCCCTGCCCGTGCGCGACAGCTACGATCTTTTGGCAAAAATCTACGATCTGGAGCCCGAAGCCTATCGCGCCCAGCGCGCCCGCCTTGCCGCCGTTTTCGGCCTGGACGAGCTGCTTGCGCAACCGGCCCGCACGCTGTCGCTCGGACAGAGGACGCGCTGCGACTTGGGGGCGGCGTTGCTGCATCAGCCGCCGGTGCTGTTTCTGGACGAGCCCACCATCGGCCTGGACGTGGTGGCCAAGGCGCTGCTCCGCGACCACTTGAACCTTCTGGCGCACGAGTTCAACACGACCATCCTGCTCACCAGCCACGACACGGACGACATCGAGCGGATTTGCGACCGCGTCATTCTGATCGACCGTGGCCGCAAGCTGCTCGACACGAGCCTCGGCGAGCTACAGCGCGACTACAACCGCTTCAAAACGCTGCGCCTCGCCACGGCCGGGGAGGCGCCCGCCTATGCCCGCGGCGGCGTCACCGTGGTTGAGCAGGGCTTGCACCGGCTGGTGCTGACCGTCGATACATGCGCGGTGGCCTTGGAGCAGGTGATCGCCGATTGCCTGGGCCGCTTCTCCGTGCAGGACATCGCCATTGAGGGCATGCCGCTGGAGGAGATCGTCAAGAACATCTACGCAACCAGGCTGGAGCCGCAATGAGGCCCGGCCACGGTATCGCGGTTTTAGCGGAGTCGGCCCGGCTCGGCCTCAAGCATACGCTCGGCGAGCGGCTGCTCCTGCTCGGCAGCTTCCTGCTTTACGGCGCCGTCATGCTTACCTACTCCGCCGTCTTCCGTGCCGTCGGCACGTCCAGCATCGCGGGCTTCGGGCTCTCCCAGGCCAATCTCATCTGGTACATGGGCGTCACCGAACTGGTGCTGTTTTGTACGCCCACCTTTCAATTCAGGGAGTTTCAGCACGAGATCCATTCGGGGGATATCGATCTGCTTCTGGTGCGCCCTTGCCCGCTCTGGATCGTAAAGCTCGGCGACGGGACCGGGCGCTTTTGGGCGCGCCTCCTCGTGCTGTCCGTTCCCTGCCTGACTTTGACCGGCATTGTGGCGGGAGGCGGCTTTCCGGGCATTGGCCGGATGGCGGGCGCGCTGCTCTGCGCCGGTCTCGCTTCCCCCTTGCTCACCGCTTCGCTTTTCATGCTCGGCGCATCGTGCCTATGGGTCCGTCACGCCGATCCGATTTACTGGATCTGGCATAAGTGCCTGTTCCTGCTGGGCGGCCTGCTGTGGCCCTTGGCGCTCTATCCGGCGGCGGTCAGGCACTTTGCCTGGGCAACGCCGTTCCCCGCCATGATCGCCGCGCCCGCACAATGGGGGCTGCCCGGCGGAGAATGGTGGCTTGCGGCAGCTTTGCTGCACCAGTTGTTCTGGGTGGCGGCGATCCTCCTCGTCATGGCAAAGGCCGGCAACGCGATGCTGCGGACCATTCAGGGGGGGGACGCCGCATGACCTTGCCCGCCTATGTCTTAGCCCTGCTGGCGGCCAACTTGCGCGAGCACTACTCAAACGCTGGGCGTGCGCTGATTTTCGCTGGCTTCATGTTCGCGCAGAACCTCATTTTCTTCCTGGCCTGGGTCTTCTTCTTTGGCTCGGTGGGAGAGGTCCAGGGCTGGCGCCTGCAAGACGTGTCGATGCTCTACGGCTTTCTCGCCTTCGCGTTTGGGGTTGCCTTGTTCCTCTGCGACGGGATCAGAACCCTGCCGCTCTGCATCCAGGACGGAAGCCTCGACGCCTTGATCGTCCGGCCGCGCCATCCCCTGCCTGCCCTGATGTTCAGCCGTTCGAGCGTGTCGAGCCTGGGCGATGTGCTCAGCGCCCCGCTCTACTGGTTCGTTTTCGGCGGCCTGACGGTCGACCGCTTGCCGGTGCTGCTTGGCGTGGCCCTGCTTGCCGCGGCGGTCCTTCAGGCGGCAACGGTGCTCACCTACTCGGTGGCGTTCTGGTTGTCCGGCGGCGGGCGTTTTTCGGACCAGCTTTTCGAAATCCTGATTATCGCCGCTGCGGTTCCCCAGCACGGCCAGCCGCTCGGCATCAAGCTGGTTCTGTTCACGGCGATACCCGCGGGCTTTGTCACTTTGATCCCGGTCTCGCTTATGCGGAATTTCGACGCATGGCTGCTTGCGGGGCTCGCCGCCGCCGCGCTGGCCTATGCAGCGGCTGCCGTTCTGGTGTTCAACGCTGGGCTGAAGCGCTACATCTCGCAAGCCGCCAGCTAGCTTGTGGAATTTCGCCGATGGCGCTGTCCTCCGGCTGGCCAGGGGAAGAGGCGCCATATCCCAGCCATCATCCCGGAAAAGCGGCGGGCTTTATCCGGGGGCTTAACAAACGCCAGCGCCTTTTAAGATCCCGTGTCCGCGCAACCGCATTGCATGCTGTAGCGCGCACGGGATGATGGCAACCGGCGGTGAAACAAAAAAGCCGCCGCTACCCACAGACTGAGGCAGCGGCGGCTTGAACCGAAGTCCCCAAGAGGCGCGGCTAGCGCCTCCAAGGGCTAGAAGAACTTAGAGACCGCGACAAGACCGAAGGCGACGAAGAGCGCCTTGGTCATTCCATCCGTGAACTGCCGCAACTGATCCGTCACGATATGCAGATCGTAGACGTTGAAGGCCGCAAGCCCAACAACGACGGCGATGGCCACGCCGGCAAGCCATAGAAGCCAATCCATGAGAACCCCCTAAGGTTAACGAATGCTTTCTACGCCACCCCACAAGTAGAGCAACCACGCTCAGCTTACAAGTGACGCGTCTGGGTATTCCTACACCGTCCGCGATGAAATTGCACCAGCGCCTGGGAATTTCGTTCGTGGACGGTTGCGCTACATTACCTTCACAATCTCCTCGGTCATTTTCTTCGCGTCGCCGAATAGCATCGGCGTATTATCGCGATAGAACAAGGCGTTGCCGATGCCAGCATAGCCAGAGGCAAGTGACCGTTTGATGACCGTCACCAGACCTCCAGTGCCGGCCTTCCAGACCTCAAGTACCGGCATGCCGAAGATGGGCGAGGCCGTTAGCCGATGTGTTTCGACACCTCATCCAGCATCTTCTTGGCGTCGCCGAAAAGCATCCGGTTGTTCTCCTTGTAGAACAGCGGATTGTCGACGCCGGCGTAACCGGAGGCCATCGAGCGCTTCATAACGATCGAGGTTTTGGCCTTCCACACTTCCAGCACCGGCATGCCGGCGAT
>PMBZ01000130.1 GCA_003153975.1 Hyphomicrobiales bacterium | reverse complement strand
CCCCGAGGGGAGAAGGGACGCCCGAAGCAGCCGCAGCGGGTATTCTAGGGTTCTCTCTCCCCTCGGGGAGAGAGACAGAGTGAGGGGGACTTCGCAAGGCAATGGAACCGGCGCGCCATCACGCCTTCACGTAGGAGCCGGGGGCGTCCTCGATTGGCTTGAACGGACCGTCGCCGGGCATGCGCGGAGGAACCCGCCCGCCGGAATGCGAGCCCAGCCACTTCTTGTAGTCCGGCCACCAGGAGCCCGCGTGCTCCTTCGCCTTGGCGATGAAAGCCTCGACCGTGGCCAGGGACTTCACGCCGCCTTCCTCCAGAACCCAGTGCATATATTTCGGCTTGGCCGGCGGGTTGATGACGCCCGCGATATGACCCGAGCCGGCCAGCACATAGCGCACCGGCCCGCCGAACAGCTTCGCGCCGATCAGCACCGATTGCGCCGGCGCGATGTGGTCGTCCTTAGCGGCAAGCTCGTAGATGGGCACGGTCACGCGGCTCAGGTCGAGCGTCACGCCGCCGAGCTTCAAGATGCCTTGGGAGAGCTTGTTATAGCGGTAGAACTCGCGCAGATAGAAGCTGTGGTTGGCGGGCGGCATCCGCGTCGAATCCGCGTTCCAGTAAAGCAGATCGAACGGGAAGGGCTGCTTGCCGAGCAGGTAGTTGTTGACGATGTAGGGCCAGACCAGATCCTTCGGCCGGAGCGAATTGAACACGGTCGACATGCGCGCGCCATCGAGGAAGCCGGCTTTCGCCATCACCTCGTCCAGCGCCTTGAGCTGTTCGTCGTCGATGAAGACGAGAAGGTCGCCGGCCTGGCTGAAGTCCGTTTGCGCCGCGAGGAAGGTGGCGGAGTGGATGCGTTCGTCGCCGGTCGCCGCCATATAGGCAAGCGCGCTTGCGAGCAGCGTTCCGCCGACGCAATAGCCGAGCGCGTTCGCCTGCGGCTGGCCGGTGATTTTCAGCACCGCGTCGGTGGCTTCGAACACGCCTTCGCGCATATAGTCTTCGAAGGTTTTGCCGGCGAGCTTTTCGTCCGGGTTCACCCAGGACACGACGAAGACGGTAAAGCCTTGATCCACCAGCCATTTGACGAAGGACTTCGGCGGCGTCAGATCGAGGACGTAGTATTTGTTGATCCACGGCGGGACGACGAGCAGCGGAACCTCGTAGACCGTCCCGGTGGCGGGCGAGTATTGGATGAGCTGCATGACATCGTTCTGATAGACGACCTTGCCTGGCGTGATCGCCAGGTTCTTGCCGGTCTCGAACGCCGACATGTCGGTCTGGCGGATGCGTAGCAGCTCGCCGGAGTTCCGCATGTCCTCCAGGAGCTGCGCCAGGCCTTGGGCGAGGTTGTGGCCGCCCGTGGAGTAGGTGGTGCGGATGACCTCGGGATTGGTGAACGGAAAGTTCGACGGGGACAGCGCGCTGACGATCTGGTTCAGGTAGAACTGGGCGCGTTGCTTGGTGTGCCGGTCGACCGTGGAGGCCTTTTCCACCAGCTCCCCGGCCCATTGGCCGGTCAGGAGATAGGCCTGCCGCAGGAAGTCGAAGAAGGGGTTCTCGGTCCATTCGCGGTCCTGGAAGCGCGGGTCGCCGGGCGAGTGCTCGACCATCGGCTCGGTTTCCTCGCCGAGAAAGCGCTTGTAGGTCCGCCCCCACAGCTCGATCAGGTCCTGGTTCAGCCTGGTCTGCGCCTCGGTGAATTTCCCAGGCTCGCTCATCCAGTATTGCGCGATGGGGCCGAACAGCTTGGGCGCGTCCGCAAGGCCGCCCATGACGGTGAAGGCGCCGTTGCGTTTCTCCTTATCCTCGACCATCTTGCGCACGATCTCGCTAGAGAGTTCGAAGGCGCGCAGCATGTTCGCCGTGAACTGCTCGGGGGATTCATAGCCGGGCAGCGGCGTGGAGGGCACGGCGCTCGTTGTGTCCGCTGGCTTTTTGGCTGACTTGCCGGGCTTTTTTGCCATGAAGCGTTTCCCGATTTCCCTGTGCTTTGCCAGAAAACATATCGCATCCGGATGACATTCGCATCCGGGCGGAAGGGCTCCCGCTGCATACATTTAGTTGAACGGAAAAACCGGCTTGGCGGTTCGCTACCGCAGCCGGGCCGGCAGACAATTATAACTCAGGGGCCGCCTTGGTTGCTTGTCTGCGACCCGGCCGGAAGGCCTGGAGCGGGCCGGGTATGGCCCGCTGGAAGTTCTGAGATACAAAGCCGTCGTCGCGAGGCCGCGTGAGCGGCCGTGGCGATCCAGAAATTGGCGCTGTGCTTCCGGTTCCTGGATTGCTTCGCTTCGCCCGCAACGACGGGTCAGGCCTTCCGGCGCAATGTACTAATAGCGCCGGAGCAGGGCGACGAGCTTGCCCTGGATCTTCACCCGGTCCGGGCCGAAGATGCGGGTCTCGAAGGCTTGGTTCGCGGGCTCCAGGGCGATCGATTGCCCCTTCCTGCGCAGCCGCTTGAGCGTCGCCTCCTCGTCGTCGATCAGCGCGACCACGATCTCGCCGCTCTCCGCGTTCGCCGTCCGCTTCAGGATGACCGTATCGCCCTCCCGGATGCCGGCATCGATCATCGAATCGCCGCGCACTTCCAGCGCGAAATGTTCGCCTTGCGAAAGGAACTCGGGCGGCATGACGAGCGCGTGGCTCGGGTCTTCAATCGCCGACCTTGGCACGCCGGCCGCGATCCGGCCCATCACGGGCACCTGCACGCCGCCATCCTCGCGGTCGCGTGCAAACGGCGCCTGCAGGCTCTCCTCGAACGCGCGCTTCGTTCCTTCGATCACGGTCGGCATGAAGCCTCGTGCACGCCGCTCCCCGTCGAAGCCGGCGCGCCTGTTTTCAGGCATCCTTATCACTTCGAGCGCGCGCGCCCTGTGCGGCAATCTGCGGATGAAGCCGCGCTCTTCCAGAGCCATGATAAGCCGGTGAATGCCGGATTTCGACTTCAAGTCCAGCGCCTCCTTCATTTCGTCGAAGGAGGGCGGAATGCCGGTCGCTTCAATGCGCTCGTTTACAAAAAGAAGAAGCTGCTTTTGCTTGGGTGTTAGCATGAAAGCCCCAATTACGGCTGGCTGCGAGTATTGTACAAATCAAGAACAGGAATAAGCGTTCTCATTAAGTTCCGCAAGGGAAAAGCCCGGCTTTTAACAGGAAGCGTTAAAAATCGAGGGAAATGACGGGGACAAGCGCACCGGCCGGCAGAGACGGCGCGTTAACTGGGCGCACAAGCAGGCAATTGGCGCGGGCGAACGCGCTCATGAGCGAGCTGTCCTGGTCGGGAAGGGGGGCCACCGTGCCGCCGGACGCGATGGCGCGCATGAAGTGTTCGCGCTCGCCATTGGCGCCGATGGGATGGGCGAGCGGCAGTTCCCGCACCTGCTCGTCCGTTGGCAGGCCGAGCAGGGCCGCGATCAAGGGCTTCAGGTACAGCTGCGCGCAAATCATGGCGGAGGCCGGGTTGCCCGGCAGGTTCAGCACCTTCCGCGCGCCCAGATAGCCGGACATCACCGGCTTGCCCGGCCGCATGGCGGCTTTGAGCACCTCGAAGCGGGCGCCCTTGGCCTCAAGCGTGCCGCGCACCAGATCGTGCTCGCCGACGGATGCGCCGCCGATGGTCACGAGCACATCGGCGTCAGGGGCGGCGTCCACCTGGGCGGCGATGCTTTCCCTTGTGTCTTTCGCGATATCCAGGACCGTGGCCTCGCCGCCCCAGGTCTCGATGGCGGCCTTGAGCCCGGCTGGGATAGACGAAACGATCTGGCTCGCCTTGGGCGTCTCGCCGGGGGGCACGAGTTCGTCACCATTGGCAAGCAGCGCCATCACGGGCTTGCGCCTCACCGGAACGGTGGGGTGATTCATGGCGGCGGCAAGCATAAGGTGGCGGCCGCTCAGGCGGATTCCCGCCTCCAGGGCGACGTGTCCTTCCAAAAAATCGAAACCGCGGCGGCGGATGTGCCGGCCCTCGGGCGACCCCGCGAGAATCGTAACGCCGTCCGGCGGCTCGGGCCTGGTATCCTCCTGGATGACGATGGTGTTAGCACCTTCGGGCAGCGGGGCGCCCGTGAAAATGCGCACGGCCTCCCCTGGTCCCACCTTGCCGGCAAAGCCGTGGCCCGCGGCGGAAGCGCCGATTACCTTGAGCGAGACCGGCGTGGCGGCCACATCGGCGGCGCGGACGGCGTAGCCGTCCATGGCGGAGGCATCGAAAGGCGGCTGAGTGAGGTTGGCCGAAAGCCCTTCCGCGAGCACGCGGCCGTTCGCCTCGTAGATCGAAATGCTCTCGCCCGCCAACGGCTGAACGCCGTCGAGAATGCGCGCCTTGGCCTCGGCAACGGTCATCAACGGCGCCACGGTCAACCCTCCGTTCCGAGCTGGGCCGCGATGTAGTCGCCGGACTTGCCGCCGGTCTTCGACAGGAGGCGGATGCCGTCGATACGCATGGCCTTGTCCTTGGCCTTGAGCATGTCGTAGAGCGTGAGGCAGCTCACCGACACGGCCGTCAGCGCCTCCATCTCCACGCCGGTCGGCCCCGTCGCCTTGGCCATCGCCTCGACGCGCACGCAATTGCGCTCCGGCACGAGCCCGAAAACCACGGCGACCTTCGAGAGCGCCAGCGCATGGCAGAGCGGAATAAGCCCGGCCGTCTTCTTGGCCGCCATGATGCCGGCAATGCGGGCGGTGGCGAGCACGTCGCCCTTGGGCGCCTCGCCGGCCTCGATCAGCCGCAGCGTATCGGGGGCCATGTAGATATAGCCCTCGGCAACGGCGGTGCGGGTGGTCGCGGCCTTCCCGCCGACATCGACCATGCTGGCTTCGCCCTTGGCGTTGATGTGGGTAAGCTCGCTCATGCGGAGGCACCATGGCTTGGGGCTTCGGGCTCAGGCGTCAAGAGCGAGCGGGTGGCCTGCTCCACATCGGCCTGGCGCATCAGGCTCTCGCCCACCAGGAATGCGGCCGCGCCGCAGCGCATGAGCCTTGCTATATCGGCGGGGGTAAATATCCCGCTCTCCGAGACCACGAGCCGGCCGGGCGGGATAAGTCCCGTGAGCCGCTCGGTCGTCTCAAGATGCGTCTCGAAGGTGTTCAGATCGCGGTTGTTGATGCCGATCAGCCAGGCATCGAGCCGGAGCGCCCGCTCAAGCTCCTCCTCATTGTGCACCTCGACCAGCACGGACATGTTCCGCTCGCGGCCCGCATGGAAAAGATCCTCCGCCAGGCTGTCGGAGGTGCAGGCCATGATGACCAGGATGCAATCCGCGCCCATCGCGCGGGCCTCGCCGGCCTGATAGGGGTCGACCATGAAATCCTTGCGCAGCACCGGCAGCGAAGTGGCCTCGCGCGCCGCGATCAGCGCTTGCGCCGAGCCCTGGAAGGAGGGGCCGTCGGTCAGCACCGAAAGGCAGGACGCCCCGCCCTGCTCATAGGCGCGCGCGATTGCGGCGGGGTCGAAATCCGGGCGGATGAGCCCTTTTGACGGGCTTGCCTTCTTGACCTCGGCGATCAGGCCCGGCTCGGCTCGCGCCCATTTCTGGCCGAGCGCCTCGAAAAAGTCGCGCAAGGGTGGGGCTCCGCGCACCCGGTCCTCAAGCTCCGAAAGCGGAATTTTCGCCTTCGCCGCAGCGACTTCTTCCTTCTTATAGGCAACGATTTTGTCGAGAATGCTCATATCGGGTTTCTACCGTACCGGGACTCGAAAGGAGCTGGATGTTAGTGCGGCTCGCGCAAAAAGGGAATCGACTCGTTACAAGCAGCCCACATTCTTGCGCATCGTTGCCCGGATGCTCGCGCGAAGCTGCAAAAAGTCCATCGCATCCGGCAGCAGGTGCGGCTTGCACCAAGTTCGATTGGCCGCTTCCGCAAAAGACGCCCTCACCCCAGCCCTCCCCAGGGGGAGAGGGGGCGCTGGAACATCCGCCGCGGCTGGTTTCGAGCGTTCCATCTTTCCGGCGGCTGAGACGGCGGCTATCAGCGGAACGTGTCGATCAGCCGGATGGCAGCCGGGCCGCCGACGATGAGAAACATGGTCGGCATGATGAACAGCATCACGGGTACGGTGAGCATGGCGGGCAGCCGGTTCGCCCGCTCCTCCAGCTCGATCATCTGGTGGTTGCGCATCTCGTTTGCCGCGTTGCGCAAGGATTGCGCGAGCGGTGTGCCGAAGCGGAGGCTCTGGACCAGCGTGCCGATCACCGATTTCACCGATGGCAGGTTCACGCGCTCGGCCATGTTCGCCAGCGCCTGCTCGCGGGAGGGCGAGATGCTGATTTCCGCCCAGGTCAGNNGATTTGCGGTGCTGCCTGAGCTTGAAATCGACCGTCATGACCGGCAGGAGCCAGCCGGCAATCGCAGCCGCGACGCCGAACAGGATGGGGAGCATGGGACGGGTGACTGGGCCGGCGAGATAGGCAAGCGCCCCGCCGCCCAAAGCGAGAACGAGCCTTATGGCGATGAAGATCGCAAGCGCCGCGGCCGGGTGCACGTTGATCTTCGAGAAGCTGCGCACGATTTGCCAGCGCTCCTCGGGGGACAGGCCCTCCGCATACCAGACCGCCGTATCCTCCTTCCAGTCCGGTATATATACGGTGCCGCCCCGGCGGCCGCGGGTTGTCTCTTCCTGCATGAGGTGCAGCCGGCGCGATGGCAGACCCTTGCCCTGCGAGGCGGCCCACAGCATCAGCACGCCGCCTGTGATGAGCAGGAGCATGAGCATCGGCACGACGATGTTGCCGTGTGTGGCGAAAAAGTGAGACTGGCCCATTCGTGCGATCCCCTGGAAAAGTTACTCGGAGCTGACGCTGCGGATCATCTGGCGCATCGTAAGGAAGGCCAGCAGCAGGCCGCCGCCCGCGATTGCAAGGACGATGTGCCCGCGCGGATCGTTGAACAGCGGGGCGAGGTAGCCGGGGTCGAGCACAAGCAGCGCCCCCGCGACAAGAATGGGCAGGGAGCCCAGCACATAGGCGGAGAAGCGGATCTCCGCGCTGACCGCCCTTGCCTTGAGCCGCGATGCGTGGCGTTTGCGCATGATTTGCGAAAGCTCTTCGAGCGTCGATACCAGGTTGCCGCCCGTCGAATACTGCATGATCGCGGCCACCGCGAAAAAGCGGAAGTCCGGCGAGGCCACCGTTTTGCTTAGGTTGTCGAGCGCCTCGCTGACCGGGATGCCGATGCGTATCTGGTCCGCGATGGCCGAGAACACCTCGTTGACCGGGGGCGGGGCCTCATTGCCAACCACCTGAATGGCGTAGGTAATGGGCGTGCCCGCGCGCAGGAGGCGCCCCACCATGTCGACGGCGTCCGGAAAGAGATTTCCGAACTCCCGCAACGCGCGCTGCTGCTGCCTGATAAGAACGGAGCGCGGCCCGAAAAATGCGGCCGCCGCCGTCGCCGCCACGGCAGCCCATGTGGGAGCGCCAACGGCGTGTGCGCTCACGAACCAAACGATAGCCGCGGACAGGAGGGATACGATAATCAGCAAGGGCGCGCTCGCGTGCATGCCCCACGAGTAGCCGGCGCCGAACGTGAAGAACTTTTGGATGGGTCCGTTGCCGTCGCCAGCGCCTGCGAGCGTGGGTGCTGCTTGCTCTCCCTCTGCGGAAGGTTTCAGTCCGGCTTTCGCAAGGAGGCCAAAGCGCCGGTCCATTTCGGTGCGCCGCTTGCGCAGGATATGGAACAGCCAGGCGAGCCCGGCGCCTCCGGTAAGCAGCAGCAGTGCGGCGGCCAGCAGCGGATGGGTCATAGCTTTTCTCCGCGTTCTTCCACTGGGATGCCGAGCGCTCTGAGAAATGCGCTCCCAAGCCCGAAATATTCGAGCCTCGGCAGGAAATTGGGCCGGATGGGGGTCGCCTTGAATTGCCCGCGCAGGGAACCGTCGACGTTTTCGCCCGCGAACTCGAACTTGAACAGCGTGTTGAGGGTGAACGTCTCCTCGAAGAAGCCGACCACCTCCACGACCTCGGTGACCCTGCGGACGCCGTCGCGCATGCGCTCGGTGTGTACTATGAGATCGACGGCGCTGGCGATCTGGTTGCGGATGGACTTGGCCGGCATGTTTCCGGTGCCCATCAAGACCATGTTCTCGATGCGGGCCAGCGCATCGCGCGCGGAATTGGCGTGCACGGTGGACATGGAGCCGTCGTGGCCGGTGTTCATCGCCTGCAGCATGTCGAACGTTTCCGCGCCGCGCACCTCGCCCAGGATGATGCGGTCGGGGCGCATACGGAGCGCGTTCTTGACGAGCGCGCGCTGATCGACCTGTCCGCGCCCCTCGATGTTCGGCGGCCGCGTTTCAAGCGAAATCACGTGGTCTTGCTGCAGCTTAAGCTCGGCCGCGTCCTCGATGGTGACGATGCGCTCGGTGTGGTCGATCATACGCGACAGCGCGTTGAGCAAGGTCGTCTTGCCCGAGCCGGTGCCGCCCGCCACGATGATGTTCAGCCGGCAGCGCGCCGCGATCTCAAGGGCCGCGGCAAGCTCGGGCGAAAGGCTTCCTGCATTGACGAAAGCGTTGAAGTCGAGAACCGTGCGGGAAAATTTGCGGATCGAAAGGCATGGCCCCTTGAGGGCGAGCGGCGGGATGACGACGTTCACGCGGCTGCCGTCGGGGAGCCTCGCGTCGAGCATGGGGTTCGACTCGTCGATGGAGCGGCCGACCGAGGAGGCTATGCGCTGCGCGACGTGCATGACGTGGTCGTTGTGCCGGAATTTGAGCGCCGTCTGCTCCAGCTTGCCGCGGCGCTCGACGTAAATCATGTCGGGACCGTTGACGAGGATGTCGGAAACCGTGGCGTCGTGAAGCAAAGGCTCGATCGGCCCCAGCCCGACCATCTCGTCGACGATATTCCGTGCGATCGCGTCCTGTTCGGCCTTGTTGAGCAATAGCCTGCGCTCGTTGGCGATCTCGCCCACCAGCGAGTTGACGAACAACATCAGCTCCGGCTTCGACATGCGCACGGCAACCATCGGGTCGATCCGCAGGAGAACCTGATCGCGGATCGCCGCCGCCTGGGTCGATGAGGTCGTCGTGCGTTCCTCGTCTTTCGAGAGATTTCTGCCGAATGCCATTTAGCCGAAGATCCTCCGTAGAAACGATGGTTGTTCTTCCGTTTCCTCGCCGGTGAAATCCCGCACGATCTGGGAGAGGCTGCGCTGGAAGGCCTTGCATTTCTGCATGGCCTTTATTCCCAGCGATGCGGCGTCGGCGAACTCGCGGTCGTAGGGAATGACGACATCGGGAGTCTTGCCGGATGCGCGGGCGAAGTCGGCCGGGCTGAGCCCGCCGTGAGCGGTGGGATGGTTCAGCACCAGCACCGTGTGGCGCTCGGGGGTGTTCGGCCCCAGAATTTCGCACCAGCGGGCCATATCGCGCGCGCCTGCCAGGGTCGGGGCGCTGACGAGCAGGCAGGTGCCCGAAAGCTTGAGCGCCCAGTTCATGTGCACGGCAATGCTGGGAGGGGTCTCGACGATGGTGAGCCGGTAGCGGGGCAGAAGTTTGTCGAGGAGCCAGAGGAACGCTTCCTCCGAAAGTTCTGCGGGCGTATCCAGCGGTTCGAGAGAGCAGAGTAGGTGAAGCCGGTCCGTGACCTGTTTCACGCCGCGCTCAAGGAACAGCTTGTCGACGCGCTCGGGATGATCGAGCGCCTCGCGAAGCGCGTGAGTGCTCTGGGAGTCGAGTTGCAGCGCCGCATCGCCCTCTTGCAGGTCGAGATCGACGAGAATGGTGTGGCGGCGCTTATCTTCGGCCAGGCGCCAGGCAAGGTTGGTGGCGATGGTCGTGGCGCCTGCCCCGCCGCGGGTGCCGAGCACGTAGATGAGCTTGCCGGTGCGGCCGCTTGCCTGCCCCGCGTCCGGGATGAGGATCGATTTGCAGGTGCCCGTGAAAAGACTTCTGACGAGCGGCTTCAGGAAATACTCGCTCGTCCCCATCAGCTTCAACTCGCGATAGAAGACGATATCGTTGCGGTCGCCGGTGACGATCACCGAGATGTTGGGGCCGCAAACGTCGGCGAGGTCGCGCATTTTGCCCAAGGGATCGTCGACGCCGCTGATGTCCACCACAAGGAGATGCGGCGAGCTTTCCTTCGAAAGAGCGGCGATCGCGGCGGTGACGTCGCCTGTGCTGACCTGCACGTTCTGAACGCCGAGCGCCGACAGGCTTTCGCGGATAACGCCCTGGGACTGTTGATCGGTGACGAAAACGCGCGCGGCGATGCCTTCGCGGCCTTCGCCGCCGGTTTGAGAAGCCGGGTTCGCCTCGGTTCTGTGTGGTGCTACGAGCATCGGTTCCCCTCAGTCCACAAGCGTAGGCTTGCGCACACAGCATTCCTCGATCTTGCTTGCTGGGGCCGCTGCTTGGGCTTGTTGCGGGGAGGCCGTCTGCTTGGGAGCTGCCGGCACCTCGGGGACCCTCGAAATCTGCGTAAGGGCTAGCGACACGTCGGCGGCCCAGGTCGGCCGGGCAGCTTCTTGTGCCTGCGTGGCTTCCGCGGTGCCTTCCAGCGCGCGGACCGGCAATTGCAGGCCGCCAAGTTGAGCGGCGACGAAGAGCTTCTCAGCCTGCGCTTCGGTCACCTCAAGCGTTATGGTCCTTGGCATGCGCGGCTCTTTCGCGGCCGCCTCCTTTCCTGGCGGCGTCTCCAGCATGGCCGGCTTCTCTTGCGGCAGGTTCAGGTGCTGATCGACCGCGATGACGCGTACGTTCCTCAGCACGGTTTCGGCCACCGACTTGTGCGAAACGTCGCTAGCGACGCCGCTGAGGTTCTGCGTCAGCACGACGTCGACGCGGTCGCCGGGAAGGACCATGCCGGACGAGCCTTGCGGCGCATCGACCGCAATCGTTACGGCGCGGGTGCCGGACTTCAGCACCGCCGAGAGAAAGCGCCTGTCGGTCGTCTTGACCAGATCGGCGGCCGTGAGCGAATCCCCGGCGGCGAAGTCTTTTCTCACGATCGCGCCCAGGTATTCGTTTTCGGATGTCTCCTTGCGCAGGATTGTGCCGGGCCGGGCCTCGCTGGGATCGATCTCGCGCCAGCGGAAATCGCCGGGCCTGATGAGCGTGCCGGCCGGCAGCGGATGGACGGCTTCAAGCACCGCTTCGCGGCGGATTTCCACCGGACGCGGGGGCTCCTGCTTTACCTCGGGCGGCGGTCCTCCCATCTGGCTCAGCCAAAACAGGGAAAGTGCGATCCCTGCAAATACGAGGAGCGCGCCTAGAGCGAGCACGATGTTGCGGAAAAGCATGGTGGAAGCTCTCTGATGAGGTGAACGGCAACCCCGCCAAGTATGGCGAGCGCATAAGGTACTGGATAGCCTCTCGCTATGCGCGACCCCTCGCGCCGTAGCCATTTGCGGAATGCGTTCGTCTGACCGCCGCTGGCGGCATCCCGCCGGGCCGGTGGCCAGCGCCTGAGCAGCCAGCCGCCGGCAAGGTAGGCGCCGCTGAGCACGCCGCCCGCGAGCGCGATTTCGGCCAGAAGCAGAGGGATGCGGTCCGGCTGGACGAGCAGGCAGCACGCCGCGATGAGCTTGACATCGCCGCCGCCTATCGCATGGTAATGGGCAAGGACGCCCAGGAAGCAAAACACGCAAAAAGCGGCTAAAAGGGCGATCCCAGCCTGCCCGCCGCCAAGCCGCAGCGCCATGGCGAGGCCGCATACCGCGATAAGGGTGGCAAATTCGTCAGGTATGATCCGCTTGCGCAAATCCGTGACGGCGCTTCCGGCCAGCGCGAGGAGGCTTGCCGTCCAAGGAAGGGCCTGGATTAATGCTACGCTCATGGTCTTTCTTATCCATATCGCAAGCGCGAAATTTTCCTTGGTAGCGGCCGGGCACGTCTTTCTTAAGAGACGTGCCGGGCAGTAAACATCGGCGGCGTCTGCCGGATGCCCGGACTTCAGGCTCAGACGGACGACGAGATCGTGTTGAACACACCCTGCAGGTTCGTGCCGAGCGTGGTTATTGCCGCGATGATGACGAGAGCGATCAGGGCGGCGAGAAGCCCATATTCGATCGCGCTTACACCGCGCTTGGAGGTCGCGTTCAGCCAGAGCGCGGCCGATCGCGATAGTTCGACAAAACGGTTCATACAAAGCTCCGTTGAGGAAACGCAGCCTGTTCGCCCCGCCGGGCAGGCCGCGGGTAACTTCGACACATACCGGAATGCTGTGCGCTCAGGCCGGGCTGGCGGCTGGTTGCCGTGGCCCATATTGCTTAACGGACCGCATCCGGCGCGCACGTCCCCTTTAAGAAACGCACGTATCCAGGAAGTGAATCCGCCGCCCGCCGGCCGTCGCGGCAAAGCATTAAACCGACGTTGAAATTGTGTTGAAGACACCCTTGAGGTTTGTACCGAGAGTGGTCACTGCGGCGATGATGACGAGAGCGATCAGGGCTGCGAGGAGGCCATATTCAATCGCACTTACGCCGCGGTTGGAGGTAACCTTGAGCCACACTGCGGCTGACCTCGATAGTTCCATTAGACGGCTCATACACTGCTCCATTTTACAAATCCGGTTTTACGCAGCCCGACCGTGGGTTGGGCTAGCACAACATATATCACGTGTAGGTTGTGGAAAAGTTGTAGGCCGGCCTTGAGTTTAAGGCTATTTGCCGGCATCTGCTCAATTCTGAAAAATGGGTTAACGGCAGCGCTTGCGGGTGTCCGCGCCGAGGCGGGCGTACAATCCGTAGACCGTGAACGTGCCAGGCCAGGAGGTAACCGAGCTTTCGAAGCGGCCGAGTTCGCAATAGTCCTGGGAAAGGCGCGCCTTGAGGGCTTCGCGCCGGCCGGGCACCTCGCAAAACAGGGACACCGGGGGATTGGCGATGACGATGAAGGCTGGCTTGCTCTCCATCGACCTGTCCAATGCCGATTGGGTTTCCGGCATGGGGAAGTAGCAGAGAAAGTGCAGGGGGTGGAAGATCCCCAGCGGCGGCTCGGCGCCCGAGGTTACGTAAACAAGAAGATCGCGGTCCACCACCAAAATGCGGTCTTCCGGGCGCAGGCCCTCCTTGCGCATCAGCGCGGCAGCGGCTTCGGCTGCCTTTACCTCGTCCCCGCCGGAAAGAAAGACGGCGGTCGAGAGGTAGCAGGAATAGAGGACCGCCGATGCCAGCGCTCCACCGCGCAAGAGCCAGCGGCGCCTTGGAGGTTCGATGCGCCCAAGCACATGCTGAATGAATCCACCCGCACCGAGGCACAACGGCTGTAGCAGCGGCAGCGAGTAGACGATCGACATCTCCCGGTTCACGGCGATGCCGAGCGCGGCGCCTCCCGCCCACGCCGCCAGAAATTGCATCGGGGGGTAAACCGGCGTCCCCCGGAATGTTCGCCTCTCCACCCAGAAAACGCCGGCCATGGCGAGGATTGGCAGAACCGTCGCTATTCCCGCCATCAGCATTCCGAAGGCTCCGCCCCAGGATCTGTATCCGGTGCCGGCCCGGCGCAGCCCCGTCAGGACCACATCGTTCGTCATCTCTGCGAAATGCCCGATTGCAAGGAAGTACAGCGCGAATCCAAGCGGTGCGGCGCAGAGGCCCGCGGCGAAGATGCCCGTGGCCTTGAAGCGCATGCCGCGCGGCTGGCAAAGGAGCAGGCCCAGAACGAGCGGGGCCGCCGTGAAGACGCCCGTCTGCTTGACGCAAGCAGCCGCGCCGGAAAAGAGCCCGGATGCAAGCAAGGCCGCCACTGGCAGGCGGCGGCGTTCGAGGAGGGCGGCGAACCCTGCCAGCATGGCAAAGGTTGTGAACGGCGCCATGATGGTCTCGGCCGTGGTGAAGGTGCTGCCGAGCGTTACGCTCGCGAAGGTATAGAGGATGGCGGCCGCCGCGCCGGCAAGCGCGCCCAGATAGCGCAGGCCGAAGAGATAAAGGCCGCATGCGGTCAGGACGGCCGTGGCGTTTACCAGGGCCTTGGACGCGGCAAGCGTGGGGCCGAAGAGGGCCTCGACCCCTGCCATCAGCAGGAACAGGAGCGGCGGCTTCACATCGAAGGAGCCCGCGTAGGGCGGCATTCCGTTAAGCCATTGGCGGCCTACGATCATGTAGAAGGCTTCGTCCGAGCCGGTGTTGAGGTTGAATGGCGCCCGGACCAGGATCGTGAACAGGGCCAAGCCCGCGAGCGCCACGGCGGGATGTGTGCAAATCTGGGCGGTGCGGGCTGGTGGGAAGGCCGGCTGCAAATTGGGTTCCTCCGCTATCTGGCAAGCGAAGCAAGCCTATTCCTGGAAGCTGAACCGCAGGTTGCGGGACTGCGGGGCCGGCCGCCGGAACACGGAGGGTTTACCTGGGCGCGGTTAAAAAATGTGCACTCCGGTAAAATCGTAGGCGTGCACTTTAACCTTCTAAAATCCGGAATCGATTAGGAATTTTACTGGGAGTACCAGTTAGGGCACCTTCCCCAAATCTCACAGTAGGCCGGAAAAATGATGACAGCAGATCTTAAGGTCACGGGCCGGTTCGATGACGCCTTTGCCATGGGTGTAAAGCCGATGTTTGAGCGTCTGGCCAAGGAAGCGCACGATGTCACGGTGGATATGTCGGAGGCGGTGGACATCGATGCCGCTGGGCTTGGGGCGCTGGTTTCCTTGCACAAGCAGTTGACGCCCCAGGGCTGCAAGGTGCGTGTTTTGGGGGCGAACGATAATTTGCAGCGGCTTTTCGAGAGATTTCACGTCGCCGACCTTTTCATCGAGGGCGCGGCCATGACAGGCAGCACGGCGCTCAGAAACGCCTTTTTCGGCCTGAACCCGGTAACGGTAATCACGGGCAGTGCGGCCGCGATGACCAAGAAGGCGGGGCCGGGGGGCTCACATGGCGGCGCTCCGAAGCGGGCCGTCCCCCTCGCCACGCGCTTCGACGCGGCGAGCCACAGTGTGAAGGTCTGGCTCGACACCGCAACCATCGCCGGCGGCGAAATCCGGGGCGGCGACGCGCTGAAGAGCTACCGGCGCTGGGCCAAGAAAATGTGCCAGGAGGCGGATGCGGCCGAGTTTCGCAAGAACCTCGCCTGCATCCTGGGCGCGGACCGCATCGTGCCGCGCACGAGCGGCTACGTGGTGAACGGCATCCAGTTTCGCGCCGCCATCGAATGCGGCCGGAAGCAACTGGCCGTCGCGGTGCGCGCTTCCGGAAGCATCTTCGCCCCGGCACGCCGCATGGACGCCATCGCCGCCCTCAGTTTCTAGCAACCATAACGGTTTTGGCCCTGGATACGGGAAGTCTTGCAAAGGGGGGGCGCTCTCCGCATCGTCCCGGAAGGGCGCAAAGGGCCGTATCCGGGAGCTTAACAGACGCCGGCGCTCGCAACGATCCCGGATAACGCCGTTGGCGTTTCCGGGATGACAAGTTTCGCTGGCCGGCGCTGGGGTGTGCGTGCGCGGAACTGTGGATGAAAAGTTGCGGCGTCCTGCAATCCAGTCCATCTTCAGGGGAGCGCCATTCCAACCGACGGTCCCATGGTTCACAACACCGGCCCTGCCATCAAGCCATCGATTCTTTCCGCAATTGGCAATACGCCGCTCATCCGCCTGCGCCGCGCCTCCGAGGAGACGGCTTGCGAGATTTTGGGCAAGGCGGAGTTTCTGAACCCCGGCCAGTCGGTGAAGGACCGCGCGGCGCTGTTCATCGTCGAGGACGCGATTAAGCGCTGTGCGCTGAGGCCTGGCGGCACCATCGTGGAGGGCACTGCCGGCAACACCGGCATCGGGCTGGCACTCGTCGCGAACGCGCTTGGCTTCAAGACCGTGATCGTGATCCCGGAGACGCAGAGCCAGGAGAAGAAGGACGCGCTCAGGGTCATGGGCGCCCGGCTGGTGGAGGTTCCGGCCGTTCCCTACAAGAACCCCAACAACTACGTGAAATACTCCGCGCGGCTGGCGGCCAGGCTGGACGAAACGCTGCCGGAGGGCGCGATCTGGGCGAACCAGTTCGACAACGTGGCCAACCGGCAGGGTCATATCGAGACCACGGCGGAGGAGGTCTGGGCGCAGACCGGCGGCAAGGTTGACGGCTTCATATGCGCGGTGGGCACGGGCGGAACGCTGGGCGGCGTTTCCATGGGGCTCAAGGCCAAGCGCGGCTCGATTGTCATCGGCGTGGCCGATCCGATGGGTTCGGGTATCTACAATTACTACGCCAATGGGGAGCTTAAGGCCGAGGGTTCGTCGATCACCGAAGGCATCGGCCAGGGCCGCATCACGGCCAACCTGGAAGGCGTCAAGGTGGACAAGGCCTATCGAATCCCCGACGCCGAGGTGCTGGAAACCGCCTACCGGCTCCTGAGCGAAGAGGGCTTATGCCTCGGCGGATCGAGCGGCGTGAACGTGGCCGGCGCCGTCCGGCTTGCGCGCGATCTTGGCCCTGGCCACACCGTTGTCACGGTGCTTTGCGACCATGGCACCCGGTATCAATCGAAAATGTTCAATCCATCGTTTCTCAGGGGCAAGGGGCTGCCCGTCCCGTCCTGGCTCGAAGCGGCGCCGGCGCTGCCGGAGGTCTTCGAGTAGAGCTGGCAGTCTCTTTTAGGGGGTAGCATGAGCGGTATTCCATCGAAATGGCTTGTCGAGACGGATTGGCTCAGGGAGCGGCTTTCCTCGCCGGGCCTCGTTATCGTCGACGGCTCGTGGACCATGCCCGGCGAGCCGCGCAAGGGCGAGGAATTGTACCGCGAGGCCCATATCCCCGGCGCCCTGTTCTTCGATATCGACGAGATCGCGGACACCTCCTCGCCATACCCCCACATGCTGCCGCCGCCGGAGAAATTCGCCTCGCGCATGCGCAAGATGGGCATTGGCGACGGCATGAAGATCGTGGTCTACGACCACCGGGGCATGTTCAGCGCGCCGCGCGTGTGGTGGACGTTCCGGGTGATGGGCCACGACGACGTAGCGGTGCTGAATGGCGGGCTGCTCAAGTGGCGGCGGGAGGGCAGGCCCTTGGAATCGGGGAAGCCCGCGCCGCGCACCGAGCGGCACTTCACCTGCCGCCGCAATGCCGAACTTGTGCGCGATGTGGACGACGTGAAGGCCGCGATTGCATCGGGCGGCCAGCAGATCCTGGATGCGCGGCCCAAGGCGCGCTTCGAGGGCCGCGAGGGCGAGCCGCGGCCGGTGCCCCGGATGGGGCATATGCCCGGCGCGCTCAACCTGCCCTTTGGCTCGCTCGTCAAGCCGGACGGTACGCTCAAGCCGGCTGGCGAGCTGCGTGCCATTTTCGAGGCGGCGGGCGTCGCCCCCGGCAAGCGCGCCATTGCAAGCTGCGGTTCCGGCATTACTGCCTGCGTGCTGGCGCTGGCCCTGGCTGAACTCGGCAATGAATGGGCTGCGGTCTACGATGGCTCCTGGGCCGAGTGGAGCGACGTTCCTTCCGCGCCGGTGGTGCAGGACTAGCAGTCGAATTCCAACGCGCGAAGCCGGCTCTTGTCCCGTGGGAGCCGGCGCCGGCCGCAAGGCAATCGGGAAACGCTCGCCAAGGCAGGTATTATTGCAGGGGCTTGCGCAGTGCGGCAAGTGTGCCCCAAGCCTTCATGGCTTTTGCCACATTGAGAGTCGCCACGGAGCGAAGCAGGAGAAAGGCCGCGCGCCGCTTTTCACCCCGGATATCGATGGGTATTCCGTGCTTATCGCTGACAAATATCCTCGACTTGGCGGCATGAAAGGAGCGGAAGTAATCGAGCCGGAGGCTCTTGCCCGAGGAGGCCGTACGTTCATGCAGGACGCGAGCCTCTGGAATATAGAGCAGGCGCCTGCCGCTGGACTTGATCCTGAAGCAGAGATCGTCATCCTCGAAATAGAGGAAAATCCGTTCGTCGAAACCGCCGAGTTCCCCAAATAGCTCACGGTCGCAGACGAGGGCCGCGCCATCGAGAAAACCAGCCTCGGCGACCTCGTCGGGGGGAGTTTCCCAGGTCTGCCGCTTGCCGCGGTTTTCCATGTACGACGCGGTTCTGAATTTCTGCCGTTTGCCGTTTATGTGAATGGCCGGACCGAAAGCCCCAACGCCTGGATAATGTGCAATTGCTTCCTCGATCGTCCGGACCGCGTCTGGGGCAAGCGTTGCATCCGGGTTCAGGAAAAAGACGTGGCTCGTTGCCAGCGCCTTGGCGCCTTGATTGCATGCCGTGCCGAAGCCGAGGTTCCTGGCGTTGACGATGAGGCTGGCTCCAAGGGATTTGGCGATTTCGGGTGAGCTGTCCTTGCTGGCGTTGTCGACAACCACGGCGCTGTACCCCTGAGGTATGCTTTTGAGGCACGCCGGCAATACACGCTCGCTGTTGTAGGTCACGATGACGAAGCCTATGGACATGGAGACACCTTCTAAATCGAGCCCACGCTTCCGTTACGCAGCGTCCAGTTCCCAATGCGGAGACTGGTGCTGTGGGCTTGGGGCATCGCCATGACCTTCCAAAACAGCCGCCGCCATCGTTCCCGCGCAACAATACTTAGTTGAATTTCTGTGGCAAATACAAGGGTGCTTTGCGGGGTTACTGCCCTTCATTCTGCCGCGTGAAACCGCGCCGGCAGGGCTTGATATCGAGCAGCGGCGTGCCGTCGAGGCAGTCGAGGCCGCGAACCAGTATCGCGCCGGGTTCGATGGCTGTCACGGCAACGATGGAGACCGCGATGGGGTTCGGCCGCGCTGGCGAGCGCAAGGCGAAGGTTCCAGCCCGGCCGGCGCCCGTGCGGGGCACCTGCACCAGAAGATCGCGCCGCGCCCGGTTCATCCAATAGAGGACCTGCAACTCCGGGTGGGCCTCAAGTCCCTGCATCGCCTGCCACCAGGGCTCGTCGATCTCGATGCGGCATATAGGCCCATCCATCTGTCCCTGGCGCGGGCAATCCCGCAAGGATTGGAATGGCGTGCGGATGCGGCCGATGAAAATAAGCGCGGCGTCCGCGCGGTCTGGCGCGCTGCCCACGACCTCGCCGGGCCGGACCTCAAACTCGTCCATTGTGTGCTGTCTCCGATCTTTTGCCATGCGCATAGCATATGGGGCAGCATAACGCGCGTATTTCGCAGCCGCTTCTTTGGGCTGGACGGAAGCTCACCAGCGCAGCAAACGCCGCCCGGCGGCGCTTGCCACGCCTGTGACGAGCGCCATCGCGGCCGTGTACCAGATCGCGCCGAACAGCGGCGAGTCGTCCGGGCAGTGCGCGGCGTAGAGCGCGGCGGCAAGGGCGCTGGCGAGCAGGCCCGCCGCGGCCCCGGCCAAGCCTGGACGCAACGGCGCGCCACGGCGGAGCGCGTAGAACGCGGCGGCCAGCGGTGCGATCGAAAGGAGCACGATGCTGACCACGCAGGCCACTGAGTTCGAGCCGATGGCGCGCGGAAGCCAGCCGCTCGCGGGCACCGCCCACAGCTCGTAGAGCACCGCGCCGAGCAGGAGCACGGGCGCCGCCGCGATGGCCAGCCCGGCTGAGCGCGGATCGGCGGCGGGGCGTGCAAGCTGCCAGACGAACCTCGCGGACGTAACCGCCAGGGTAAGCGTCACCACGAATTTGAAATCGTAGCGCCAGGTTAGGATCGCGGAGGCCACGTCGGGGCGGATGCCGAGCGTCAGCGCGAAGGCAATCGCGGCAACGCCAAATCCAGCTGCCATGGCGCCAACGAAAGTCCAGCGCAGCGGCTGGGGCTTGGGGTGCGCCGCATGGTCTTGAGCAAGCGCTCCGATCAGATCGTCCGTCCTCATTGCTCCACGCTCCTGTAAGCCGCCGCCAGCGCGCTCAAACCCCGGTGCAAGGCCACGCGCGTGGCCCCTTCGGAAATGCCGAACCGGCCCGCCGCCTCGCGGATGCTGGCGTCTTCCACGCAAATCGCGCGCACGATCTCCTGCTGCCGGCCGCCGAGAATGGACAAGAGCCGGTCGGCCTCGCGCGCCGAAAGCTCTTCGCCCGCGGCCTCTGCGGGCAGGATATTTGCGTAGTCCTCGATCGGCAGCTCCGTGCGGTTCCCGCGCCGGCGCAGATTGTCGATGAGCTTGTTGCGCGCAATCGCCCTCACCCAGGGCGTGAACAACTGGTCCGCATCCCAAGTCTGGCGCTTCAAATGAATGGCAAGCAGCGTTTCCTGTACCACGTCTTCCACATCGCCGGTGCCGAGCCCGGCCCTCGCAAATCCTTGGGCGGCAAGCCTGCGCAAGAACGGCGCCAGCGCTGCCAATAGCCGCCGGTAAGCCTCGCTGCCGCCGGCATTCGCAGCCCGCATCCAATCGGCCCATTGGGCTTCCTCGCCGTGCACTTAGGCCGCTCCCTATCCTATTCGGTGCAATGCACCTGTTTGTTACGCGCCGCTCCCGCTGTAACGCGAACGCTTGCCGCAACCTAACGTCCGACGCGTGCCCTTCAAGCCCTTTTTGCTGGAAGTAGCCGATGCGCGGGAGCAATCCCGGTCCGGGGACGGTATCCGGCGTTGACCCGCGGCGCCTGCTTGCTTTAGAGACCATCGGATGGAACGCTTTGCCGGACTGGCGGAGCCGAGGGGTTCGCGCAAGCTGTCCGCGCTAATAGGCATGGGCCTGGGCCGAGGGCCAAGCCCGCAGGAGACGCTTCCACCGATGTTGACGCAAGAACAGGCATTACAGGAATTCCGCGACGCCGGCGCATTGCTGGAAGGCCATTTCATCCTGACCTCCGGCTATCATTCGAGCGCGTATTTGCAATGCGCGCGCGTGCTGATGGACGCGCGGCGGGCGGAACGGCTGTGCGCGGCGCTTGCCTCGAAGCTCAAAGCCGCGGGTCTGGTGGAGGGCTTGGAGCTTGTCATCTCCCCTGCGATGGGGGGCGTCGTCGCCGGCTACGAAATGGGCCGCCAGCTTGGAGTGCCCGCGGTTTTCTTCGAGCGCGTGGAAGGCAGGTTCGCGTTGCGGCGCGGGTTCGAGATCGGGCAGGGGCAGCGTTGCCTTCTCGTGGAAGACGTTGTGACCACTGGATTATCTTCGCGGGAGTGCATCGAGGCGGCGCGGGAGCTGGGCGCGAACGTGATCGCGGCGGCCTCGCTCGCGGACCGCTCGGCGGGCAAGGCGGCCCTGCCGGTGCCCTTTGCGGCGCTGATCGCCCTTGACATACCACATTTCCGGCCCGATCAACTGCCATCATCATTGCAAGGAATACCAGCGGTCAAACCGGGAAGCCGGGGCTTGAAGGTTTAAGCGCACATGACGTTTCTTAACGCAGCATTAGGGAGCTGGCTTTTCGCCGCGGCTCTGCGGTAGGCTCAAAGACATGCTTTTCAGACGCAAGAAACGGCTTTCCGCGGTCATGCGCGTGCGCTACGCGGTCTGGCCCGCGCGCAGCTTCAGGCGCTCGGCCCGCTACATGCTGCTGCGCCTCGTGCGCATCGATGCGTCGGCCCACAGCATCGCGGCCGGCTGCGCGGTGGGCGTCTTCGCGGTGTTCACGCCGTTCCTGGGCCTTCAGATGACAATCGGCGCCGTGCTCGCGCTCGCGCTGCGCGGCAGCATCCTGGCGTCCGCCGTCGGCTCTTTCGCAGGCAATCCGCTCACCTATCCCCTCATCTGGATCTCCACCTTCACGGTTGGCAGCGTTCTTCTGGGCAGTTCGGCCAGCGCCGAAATCAGCACGCTTTCGGACGGAGCGGAGGCCCTTGGCCGCTCTATAAGGGAAGCCTCTCCCGATGGCGTCGCTTCCGCGATCCATGGCCTATGGCCGATCCTCAAGCCCATGGCGCTGGGTTCGCTGCCTCTAGGGGGGCTCTCCGCTCTCGTTACCTATTATTTCGTCCGCCAGCTTGCCAGCGCCCCGAAACGGGTGCGCGCCTTGGCGGCTGCCGCCACGCGCGCGGACGCGGCCCATCGCTGAGGCTCCATGATAAGGAATGAGCGCCCCGTCCGGCTGGGGCTGAATATCGACCACGTCGCCACGCTCAGAAACGCCAGGGGCACCACCCGGCCCGATCCCATCCGCGCGGCGAAGCTGGCGATCGAGGCGGGCGCCGACGGCGTTACGGCGCATCTGCGCGAGGACCGGCGGCACATCCGCGATGAGGACATCCACCGGATCATGCTGGAGGTTGCGGCGCCGCTCAATATGGAGATGGCGGCAACGGAGGAGATGACGGACATTGCGGTGCGCGTGCGGCCGCATGCCTGCTGCATCGTGCCGGAGCGGCGCGAGGAGATCACCACCGAGGGCGGGCTCGACGCGGCTGGCGGCCATAACGCGCTGGCGCCGATGGTGCGGCGGCTTCTGGATGCGGGCATCCGCGTTTCGCTGTTCATCGACCCCGAGCCGCGGCAGATCGACGCCGCCTGCCGGCTCCAAGCGCCTGTGGTGGAGCTTCACACGGGGCAATATTGCGAGGAGTGGCTGGCTGGCGATGCCGCTGCCGCTCAGCGTGAGTTCGAACGGCTGGCCAGCGCCGCCCGGCTCGCGGCGGAGGCCGGCATCGAGGTCCACGCGGGCCACGGGCTCGACTACGAAACCGCCACGCATCTCGCCTCCCTGCCGCAGGTGCGCGAGCTGAATATCGGGCATTTCATCATCGGCGAGGCCGTGTTCGTGGGCCTGGGGCCGGCGATTGCGCGGATGCACGAGGCCATCGCGAAGGGCGTGGCGTTGCGCAAGCAGGTCTAGCCCGCGATGCGTGGGAAGGAATAAAGAGGCGGGCAGCGCGAGACGCTGAGGGATGGGGCATGAACATAAGACATTACCCCTCACCCTGTCCCTCTCC
>PMBZ01000072.1 GCA_003153975.1 Hyphomicrobiales bacterium | reverse complement strand
ATCTCGGCCTCGTCGTGCACGCCGCCCAGGCTCACGCGCGTAAACGGCCTCTGCATGGCCCGTGCGATGGACTGGCCGAGCGAGGTTTTGCCCACGCCGGGCGGGCCTACGAAGCACAGGATCGGCGCCTTGCCATGAGGCGCCAGCTTGCGCACGGCCAGATATTCGATGATGCGCTGCTTGATCTTCTCCAAGCCGAAATGGTCGTGCTCCAGGACGCGGCGCGCCTCGGCGATGTCGATGGGCTTTTCCTCGGGCAGCGCCCAGGGCAGCTCGACCAGCGTATCGAGATAGGTGCGGACCATGCCCGACTCCGCCGCCTGCTCGGGCATGCGCTCGTAGCGGCGCAGCTCCTTGCGGGCGTGCGCCTCGACCTCCTTGGGCATCTGCGCCTTGGCGATGGCCTCGTTCAGCTCGGCGACTTCCTCGGTCTTGCCGTCGCCTTCGCCGAGCTGGCGCTGGATCGCCGCCATCTGCTCGCGCAAGACCGCCTCGCGCTGGCGCTCGTCGAACACGGCCTTGGTCTGCCGGCCGATCTCCTGGCTCAGCCGCAGCACCTCGATGCGCTGCGACAGGAGGCGTGAAACCCTGTCCATGCGCACATTGAGGTCGATGGTTTCCAGGATCTCCTGCTTCTCGGAGGCGCCGATATCCATATAGGCCGCCGTGAGGTCGGCGAGCGCGCCGCCCGATTGCGCGCTTTGCATCGCCGCGACCAGCTCGGCCGGAACTTGCGGCAGAAGCTCAAGCGCCTCGATGGCCTGCTGGCGCAGCAGCATGGTGCGCGCCTCGATCTCTGGGCTTTGCTCTTCGGCCGGCTCCTGGATGCGCTGGACCTTGGCGCTGAGCACGGGGCGCTCGCTTTCGAAGCTGAGCACGCGGAAGCGCTCGATGCCCTGCACGATCACATGATGGCCGCCATCGGGGGCGGTCAGATAGCGGGCGATGCTGGCCACCGTGCCGACGCGGTGCATGTCCGGGCCGTAGGGCTCCATCGCCTCGGGGTCGCGCTGCATGAGAATGCCGATCGGACGCTCCTCGCGCATCGCCTGCTGCACGGCCGTGACGGAGACCGGCCGGCCGATCGAGATCGGGAACAGCACGCCGGGAAACAGCACGGTCTCGCGCACCGGCAGAATGAGCAGCGTATCCTCGCCTGTCCCCGGAACGGCATTAGCTTCACCGGAGGCCTGCCCCACGGAGGCGGCCTCGCCGGAATTGAGATTATCCATTGTGCCGCTCCTTATTCGGATGAAATTTTTTCGAGAGTGATGAGCAAACAGCCGTTGACGGTCTGGCGCCGCACGCCATCGAAGCGGCAAGGGGGCAGGGCAACGCGGCGGGCGAAGCGGCCGTGCGGCAGTTCAAGCTGGTGGATGAGCGCGGTGCGCAGCTCCTCGGGCAGGACGCGCTTGCCCGTGACGAACAGCACGCCGTTGTCGATCGCCGCGTCCACGCTATCGGGGTCCACGCCGGGAAGCGCAAAAAGGATCAGAACCTCCGTTTCGGTTTCGAAAACGTCCACGGGCGGCTGCCAGGAAGGGCCGCCCATATGCTGGCTCAGCGTGAAGAACTGCTGGTGCAGGCGGTGTGCCCGCGATAGCCGGTCCACGGCCTCGAACCACATCCAGCGGGTGAACTCGCTCTTAGCCATGGGCTCGCACTTCCCTTCGATGTAACGCCAGAAGCTCAGTCTCGTTCATAATTGCCAGTATCGAAAAACGGCTGCCACTACGCTTCAACCTATTTGGTTTATATGGCGGAGGGTGGGGCATGGTTTCAAGGTTCCGGCCTTCGGCTTTGCTTCGGGCCGAAAAAGCTTCACGACTGGCCGTGGCGGGTTCTCGCGGAGCCGGGGCCGGGGCCGAAATCCGGCAGGCAGGGTTCCGCGTGCCAGATTTCGCTCGCGTACTCCTCGATGGTGCGGTCGCTGGAGAATTTTCCAGAGGCGGCAATATTCAGGATCGCCCTGCGTGTCCATTCGTCCGGGCGGCCGTACAGTTCGCCCGCCCGCGCATGCGCCGCGCTATAACTTCGCAGGTCCGCCAGGTGCATGTAGTGATCGCCTTGGCTGAGCAGCGTATCGAGAATGGGGGCGAAGATGCCGGGCTCTTGCGGGCTGAAGTGGTTCCTGGCGATGAGGTCGAGCGCCGCGCGCGTTTCGGGTTCCTGGTTGTAATGCCACCAGGGGGAGTAAAACGCGCGGGAGTTCGCGACCTCCTCCGCGTCGAGGCCGAACAGGAAGAAATTCTCCTCCCCGGCGGCCTTGCTCATCTCGATGGTGGCGCCGTCGCGCGNNGTGCCGCTGGCCTCGTAGCCGGCGGTCGATATTTGCTCGGAGATGTCGCTCGCGGGGATGAGGCGCTCGGCCACCGAGACGCAATAGTCGGGAATGAACATCACCTTGAGGCGCTCGCGCACCGCCGGTTCGCGCTCGATGGTGGCGGCCAGGTTGTTGATGAACTTGATTACGAGCTTGGCGAAGTGGTAGGCGGGCGCCGCCTTGCCCCCGAACAGGAAGGTGCGCCGCGGCATGTCGAGCTTCGGGTTCTCCCGCAGGCGGTTATAGAGAATCACGATGTGGAGCGCGTTCAGGAGCTGGCGCTTGTACTCGTGGATGCGCTTGATGTGGGTGTCGAAAAGCGTATCGGGATCGGCGTTCAGTCCCGCCGTGGACTTGAGCCAGGCGCAGAAGCGCACTTTGGCTTCCCGCTTGGCCCAGCGCACGCGCTCGCCGAAACCCTGGTCGTCGGCCACCGTCTTCAGGCTTTGGAGGTGAGCGAGGTTCGTAATCCAGCCGCTGCCGAGGGCTTCGGTGATGACCTCGGCCAGCGCGGGATTGGCGACCAGAAGGAAACGCCGCTGGGTCACGCCGTTGGTCTTGTTGTTGAACCGTTCCGGGAACATTTCGGCGAAGTCCGGCACAACGGTTTTCTTCAGCAATTCCGTATGCAGGGCGGCGACGCCGTTCGTGCTGTGGGAGCCCACGATTGCCAGATGCGCCATGCGCACATTCTTGGGGTGCGTTTCCTCGATGAGGCTCATCCGGGCAACCCGCTCGCCGTCGCCAGGGAACTTCGCGCGCACACCATCGAGAAACCGGCGGTTGATCTCGTGAATGATTTCAAGCTTGCGCGGAAGCAGCACCTCGAACCATGGCTCCGGCCATTTCTCAAGCGCTTCGGGCAGCAAGGTATGGTTCGTGTAGGCCAGGGTCCGCTGCGTCAGATCCCAGGCCTCGTCCCAGCCAAGGTGCGCGTCATCCAGGAGGATGCGCATCAGTTCCGGCACGGCCATCGCGGGATGCGTATCGTTAAGCTGCATCGCCACCTTGTCCGGCAGGGCACTCCACGGATTTCCGGCTGCCCGGAACCGGCGGAGTGCATCTGACAGGGTGCAAGACACGAGGAAAAATTCCTGCAGGAAGCGCAGCGCCTTCCCCTCGGCCGTCGAATCGTCCGGATAAAGAACGCGGGTAATGGTTTCGGCGGTAAGCGTTTCGGCGAGCGCGCCGACAAAATCGCCGACGCTGAATTGCTGGAAATCGAAATAGTCCGGCGTGGCGGCAGCCCAAAGGCGGAGCGTGTTGATGTTCCTGCCGCCATATCCGATCACAGGCCGGTCGTACGGCATGCCGATCAGCGTCGAGGGCTTGCCCAGGATGACGCGAATGCCACCGTCGTGGATGGCAAAGGAGCAGCCTATCGGCACTTCGACCATCTCCTCCGGGCGCGCGACCTCCCAAGGATCGGGACGGGCAAGCCAATGGTCCGGACGCTCCTGCTGCCAGCCGTCCTGGAGGGACTGTTTGAATATGCCGAATTCGTAGCGCAGGCCGCAGCCCATGCCGGGGATACCGAGGGTCGCCATGGAATCGAGGAAACAGGCCGCCAGCCGCCCCAAGCCCCCGTTGCCGAGCCCGGCGTCTGGCTCCTGCTCCAGAATCTCCAGCGGATCGATCTTGTGGTGCTCGCAGAATGCCGCCCAAAGCGGATCGAGCGTAAGGTTGCTGACGTTGTTCGCCAGCGCCCGGCCCATCAGGAACTCCAGGGAAAGATAATAGACCCGCTTGGCATTCCGCTCCTGGTAAGTCCGCTCGGTCTTGAGCCAGCATTGCGAAATCAGATCGCGCAACGACCGGGCTGCGGCTTCGAAGGCATCCCGGGGGCCGGCTTGCGACATTGGGATAACCCGGTCGAAGGTGAGATGCCGCTCGTACAAGGCCTCGTGGCCGCCCGAGAATTTGATGGGGCCGCAATTAAACCGGGCCAGCAACGTTTCCGGATCCGGAGCTTCGATCTCTGCCAGCATGGAGTTTGGCCTTTCTGATAGGATGCCGCCGCGGCGTGCCAGCGGAGGAAAGCGATTCGCGAATGCAAGCGTAGATGGCAAAATATTAAAATACAATCACAGGATGGTTCCGGACTGCCGGTTCCTGCGGCCGGGATGCGGGGAGGCGGTGGCGTTCAGGCATGATCGAAGCGTTCAACCCCTCACCCCAGCCCTCTCCCTCTGGGAGAGGGAGTCCGGCTGTGCCCGTCGAAAAGGCGTTCCCTCTCCCGTCCATATCC
>PMBZ01000037.1 GCA_003153975.1 Hyphomicrobiales bacterium | reverse complement strand
ATGCTGCGCGAAACCGCCCAGCGCTGGGTGGCCCGCGCGGTCACCGGCGAGGTGACGCTCGAACTGCGGCGCGGCAACGACTACTCGATCCTGAACACCGAGAGCCCCAACCTGACCTATCAACCGGAGCGGCTGAGCATGGAGAAGGTCGAGGACGCGGCCTTTATGCCGGCCGACCGTATCGGGCAGCTTACCATGCGCAACCTCGACATCGCCGATACTCGCGCCAAGCTGAATATCTACGCTGAGACAGGCCTGCTATCGAGCGCCGAAGGCTCCCGCCTCTTTGAACTCGATCAACCCCGGCTCATCGATAATGAACCCAAAGACCGCGGGTAAAAGCCGTGCCGATATTCCCAGCACCTTTGCGTCGTCCGGCGTGGAAATGCGCCGGGCAACGGCCCAGCCGGCGCATCGCTCCGCGTCGCCAGCCGTTCCGGTGCGTCATGTGGTATAGTAATTACATGTAAACATTATTGCAAATTCAATTATAAACTTCGAACGTTCTGCGATCCGAGTACTGATATACATAATGTCTAACTGTTTGATTTATGTCTTGGGAATGGTCTAAAAAGCAGCCTAAACCCTTGTTTTGAATGGAGCGGGCGACGAGGTTCGAACTCGCGACCCTCAGCTTGGGAAGCTGATGCTCTACCGGCTGAGCTACACCCGCATGACGGTTACATTAGCACCGTGCGCGCGGTTTGCAACAGGACTTGCACCTCTTACAACAAGAGATCGCCCTGTGCGGCGGGATAGGCGATGACGCCATCGGCGCCAATAACGGCGGCCTTCGTCATGCGGGCGGGCTCAAACCGGCCCTCCCCCATGATGTGGATCACGGTTTCGTTCGCGGCGAGCAGGTAGTCGGCGACGATCTGCCGGTGGCAATTGCTCCAGGCGGTCTCCGCGCAGAAAAGCGTGCAGACCTGCTCATGCCCCAGCGCGCGCAGATCCTCCAGGCCGCCCTGGAATTCCCGCGAGGCGGTATAATCTGCATAGTTGCGGAAATTCTCGTTGTCCCAGAAGCGGTTGGGCGACGGTCCGGCGCCTTTTGGAGGATGCCGCAAGCCGCCCAGCGGCGGCATATGCCGGTAGCCGATGCCGGCGGCGCTTAAGCGTTGCGGCAGCACGTCGGTATTGAATTGCGGATTGTACCGCGACCTCGGGACCGTCCGCACGTCGATGGCAAGCTCCGTGTCCACTTGGCTCAAGAGGCGGATGAACGCTTCGATGGTGTGCGTCGAATGCCCAACGGTGTAGAACGTGGCCAAGGCGGCGCCCTCCCGGCTAGTGGCCTGTATCGGCTAAAATGAATAGTTCTGACTTGGTCTTTTTCGCCGTGGCAAAGCCGGACGGCTTGACTGTACGTCCAGTACAGCCTGCGCCTTCCAGCTTCACCACGTCAAAAAATTCCGGCGTCATAACCACTCATTTTAGCCGATACAGGCCACTAGATTATCTGCGCAAGGCCCAGCGCGCGGTTAAGATCGGCGATCAGATCGTCCGGATGCTCCAACCCGGCCGATAGCCGCACTGTACCGGCCGTAATGCCAAGCTCAGCCTTCGCCGCGTCTGTTAGCCGGTAATGCGTGGTCGTGGCCGGATGCGCGATCAGGCTTTTCGCATCGCCCAGATTGTTGGAGATTTTAATGAGCCGGAGCGCGTTCATGAAGCGGAAGGTGGCGGCCTTGTCCGCGCGCAGCCGGAGGGCCACCAGCGGGCCGCCGCCCGTCATCTGCCTGACGGCAATGTCATGCTGCGGGTGATCCCGCCGGCCGGGATAGACGACGCCTTCGATCTCCGGCCGCTCCGCCAGCCAATCGGCGAGCCGGGCGGCGGTCGCGGTCTGCCGCTCCACGCGCAAGGGCAGCGTTTCGAGCCCCTTGAGCAGCACCCAGGCGTTGAACGGGCTCATGGTCGGGCCGGTCATCCGCAGGAAATCCTTGAGATATTTCTCGACGAACGCGGCGCCGGAGCAGATCGCGCCGCCAAGGCAGCGCCCCTGGCCATCGATATGCTTCGTCGCGGAATAGATCACCACGTCGGCGCCCAGCCGGAGCGGCTTTTGCAGCATGGGCGTGGCGAAGACGTTGTCCACCATGAAGAGCGCACCCGCCTGCTTGGCGATCGCCGCGACGCCAGCCAAATCCACAAGTTCAAGCAATGGGTTAGCCGGGCTTTCGCAGAACAGCACACGCGTGTTCCCGCGCACCGCGCCGCGCCATTGCGCCAGATCGCGCCCGTCGATCAGCGTGGCCGGAATGCCGAACCGCGGCAGCAGGTCCTCGATCACATAGCGGCTCGCACCGAACATCGCCCGCGACGCCACCACGTGATCGCCAGCCTTCAGGCAGCACAGCAGCGCCGATGTCACCGCCGCCATGCCCGTCGCGGTGGCGCGGGCCACCCCGGCGCCTTCGAGCAGCGCCATGCGCGTCTCGAACATGGTCACGGTTGGATTGCCGAAACGGCTATAGACGTAGCCTTCCGCCCCGCCGGAAAAGCGCGCCTCCGCGTCCTCGGCGTTCTCGTAAACGTAACCTGAACTCAGGAAGATGGCTTCGGAGGTTTCGCCAAATTGGGAGCGGAGCGTCCCGCCTTGAATGAGAAGTGTATCGGGATGAAGCCCGGCTAAGGCGTCAGCGTCTGACATTGGTCGCTCCTTGGGGCGCAAAAAGCCGCGCCAGAAGCGAACGGCCTTTTAGCAAGTTGTTTAACGTGGCTGCAAGCCGGCCGGCAAAAGAACCACGCCGCTAAAAAACGCCCCTTTGGGCCCGGCGTCAAGTGCTCCTTGCTCGCGGAGGCAGACCGATCGGCAGCCACAACCGCAACGGCACTCCGGGAGGTGGCAAAGACCCCCTCACTCTGTCTCTCTCCCCGCAAGCTCGCCTTGGCGAGCTTGCATTTCCAAGTTGCCGCATCCGCAAGCGGATGCGGAGATGGGAGAGAGAACGCCCGAATTGGCCTCAACGCCGGTGACGAGGCGGCAGCCTGCTCCCTCTCCCCTTGGGAGAGGGTTGGGGTGAGGGGGGCTTGGCCGCCCGCTTCCAGCGTCACCCGGAACTGCTCAGGCAACGCTGGCTTGCCGCATCAGCACATCGTGGTAATCGTCCCGGAGCTGGCGCTTGAGCAGCTTGCCGGTGGCGGTGTGCGGCAGGGTCTTCACGAACAGCACCTCGTCGGGCAGCCACCATTTGGCGACCTTGCCTTCAAGGAACGCCAGCAGTTCCTCCCTCGTTGCCTCCTTGCCCTCCTTCGTAACCACGAGCAGGATGGGCCGCTCGTCCCACTTGGGATGCGGCACGCCGATGACGGCGCACTCGGCCACGGATGGATGCGCCACCGCGATGTTCTCAAGCTCGACCGAGCTGATCCATTCGCCGCCCGATTTGATCACGTCCTTGGAGCGGTCGACGATGGCCATCGTGCCGGTTTCGTCGATGGTGGCCACGTCGCCCGTATCGAACCAGCCGTCCACCCAGGCGCTGCGATCCTCGTCCTTGTAGTAGCCGCTGGCGATCCAGGGGCCGCGCACCAGGAGCCGCCCGAAGGCCTTGCCGTCGTGCGCAAGCTCCTTGCCGTCCGGGCCAGCGATTTTCAGCTCTACGCCATAGACGGGGCGGCCCTGCTTCGCCTGAAGCTTGTAGCGCTCCTCGATGGGAAGCCCCGCCATATGGGCGTCCATGCTGTTGACCGTGCCGAGTGGCGACATCTCGGTCATGCCCCAGGCGTGAAGCACGAAGACGCCGTGCTTCTCCTGGAACTGCCGGATCATCGCCTCGGGCGCCGCCGAGCCGCCGATCACTGCTCGCTCCAGATGGTCGAGCCGCAAATTTTCCTTTTCGCAATAATGCAGTAACCCGAGCCAGACGGTCGGCACGCCAAGCGTGAGTGAGACCTTTTCCTCGGTCAGCAGTTCGTAAACAGAGGCGCCGTCGAGCGCGCCGGCGGGCAGTACGAGCTTGGCACCGGCCATCGTCGCGGAATAGGGAATGCCCCAGGCATTGACGTGGAACATCGGCACAACGGACAGAACCGCACCGCGGTTCGACACGCCCAGCGCGTCGGTGGACATGGAGGCGTAGGCGTGCAGCACTGTGGAGCGGTGCCCGTAGAGCACGCCCTTGGGATTGCCGGTGGTGCCGGAGGTATAGCAGAGCGCGGCAGCCAGGCCCTCGTGCAGCAGCGGCCAATCGAAGCTGTCGCTCTCCGCGGCGATCAAGTCCTCGTAGCAAAGAAGCGGCAGCGTGGATTGCGGCATGTGTTCGCGCGAAACCATCGCCACGAAATGCTTCACCGTGGTCAGCTCTAAGCGAATCTTTTCGACCAGCGGCAGGAACGTTATGTCGAAAAACAGAACCTTGTCTTCGGCGTGATTGACGATGTAGGCGATCTGCTCGGGGAAGAGCCTGGGATTGACCGTGTGGACGATCGCGCCGCTGCCGGAGACGGCGTAATAAAGCTCGTAATGCCGGTGGGTGTTCCAGGCGAGCGTGCCAACGCGGGCCTGATGGCGCACACCAAGCCGGATCAGCGCGTTGGCGAGCCTCCTCGCCCGCGATGCGGCTTCGGCATAGGTATACCGCCAGATGCCGCCTTCAGGCAGCCTACTGACGATCTCGCTCTTGCCGTAAACGGTCTCCGCATGCCGCAAGATCGAGGATACGATCAGGGGCATATTCATCATTCCGGCTTGCATACGAGCCTCCCAAACCCGGCAGTTCCTGCGCCGATTAAGGTTCAAGATAGCCGGCGGCCTGGGGTGAGTCTTCCGGGTATAAAGTTGATCTCTTCAATTAAATGAGACGCTTAAGCCGCGATCTGTACCAAGCACACAACGCCTCACCCTGTCCCTCTCCCAATGGGAGAGGGGACGCCCTTTCAGCGAGCACGACCAGACTCCCTCTCCCATGGGGAGAGGGTTGGGGTGAGGGGAGATTCGCTAAGAATTTAGCTCATTCCCCGCAACCGCGGACACTACGCGAGCTTCTTGCATTCCTCGGCGCAAGCCGCGCAGCTTTCGGCGCAGGCCTTGCACTCGGCGTGCTCCTTCTCGTGCTTGCGGCATTCCTTCTCGCAGTCGAGGCAGACTTCGCGGCAGGTCTTGGCCAGCGCGGCCAGATGCGGGGAATTCGCGGAGGCAAGCCGGGCCAGCGCCGTGCACATGGCGCTCATCTGGTAGACGCTCTTGGCGCAGGCCGCCACGGAGTTGTCGCCCGCCACGAACAGCGCCAGGCAATGGCTCATGCAGGCATCGCCGGCCGCAACGCATTTTCTGGCGGATTCGGCAAGGCCGGCGGCGCCCATATGCGCGGAATGGTCCATATGCCCGGCATGTTCGTCCTCGCCCGCAAACGCGGCGCTCGCGGCGATGGCCACCGGCGCCGCGGCAATGGCGGCTCCCAAAAGCTCTCTGCGATTCATGGCTTTCCTTCCCATTCTTCTTGGTTACGGAGGAATTGATTTTTCTGCCCGATGAAACTCTCTGTTAACCGATCCCGCTCGCTGGTGCCAGCGTGGCGGAAGGCTTTTTCATATTGAAGTAATTTAGCAGATGCGCCTTACGGAAGCCTTAAGCCGTGAAGGATGCTGTAATATACTGAATTATATAGTGTTTTCTTGGGACGGCAGATGTCGCGAGGCGGCGCTCATGGTTAATATCAAATCTGTGTGTATATTTAAAGGGATTTTGCAAACGCAGATTCGGGGCAAAAGCACGAAAAATTTCGCGAAATTGCAGTAGCGGAACACGTGGCGCGCGCGCGTTAAGCTTGCCGGCATTAACTATACTTGCGACCCTGGCGGGAATAACCGGATGTTAACACGCGATCATGGCATGCGGGTGCGCCTGCCGATCAGCGGCTCCAATTCTTGCGGGACAAGCCCTGCTGTTCCATGCGGAATTTGATGGCCTCGACCGGATCGATGGGATAATGCCGCGCCTCGTAGGCGTCGATCAAGGTCGCAAGGATATCGAGCCTGTCACCGTCAGGCGTGCCGGCCGGGGCTCCCCACAAGCGTCCGGCTCCGGCGAGTGCCTCCTCGTAATCCGCCCCCGAGCGGATCGGCTTCAGATCGGTCATTGTGACCCACATCCGTTACCTCGATGCGGTCAGGTGATAACGTCGGGGTGCTCGCGGCCGGTGAACTCGTTCAGGCGGGCGAGGTCGCGGGAGGTTGCGATGAGGTCCGCAAGCGCGGCCTGCGTGTCCTGCGCCAGGAGCGCCGGGCCGGCCTCGTAGCGCTCGATGTAGACGCGCAACGTCGCGCCGGTGGTGCCGGTGCCGGACAGCCGGTAGACGATGCGCGCGCCGTCCTCGAAGATCACGCGCAGGCCCTGGTTCTGGGACACGCTGCCGTCGACCGGATCGGTGTAGCTGAAATCGTCCGCCATCGCGATCCCGCGCCCGCCAACGCTTGTGCCGGCGAGGCGTGGAAGCAACTCGCCAAGCGTCTTCATCAGCGCCTGCGCGGCGGCCGTATCCAGCCCCTCGTAGTCGTGGCGCGTATAGTAGTTGCGGCCGTAGGCGGCCCAATGCCCGCGCGCGATTTCCGCCACGCTTTGCCGCCGCGCCGCGATAATGCTGAGCCAGAGCAGCACCGCCCACACGCCGTCCTTCTCGCGCACATGGTTGCTGCCGGTGCCGGCACTTTCCTCGCCGCAGAGCGTGATGCGCCCGGCGTCGAGCAGATTGCCGAAGAATTTCCAGCCCGTGGGCGTCTCGAAGCAGGGCACCTCCAGCCTGGCCGCAACCCGGTCCACAGCGGCCGAGGTCGGCATCGAGCGCGCCACTCCGGCAATGCCGTTCCGGTAGGCCGGCGCCAGATGCGCGTTCGCCGCCAGCATCGCCAGCGAATCCGAAGGCGGGATGAATATGCCACGGCCGATGATGAGATTGCGGTCGCCGTCGCCGTCCGAGGCGGCGCCCAGGTCGGGCGCGTCCGGCGCCATCATAAGGTCGAGCAGGTGCTTGGCGTGCACCAGGTTCGGGTCGGGGTGGTGGCCGCCGAAGTCTGGCAGCGGCGTGCCGTTCTTCACAGTGCCCGCGGGCGCGCCCAGTTCGCACTCGAAAATTGCGTGTGCGTAAGGCCCAGTGACGGCATGCATCGCATCGAAGGTGAGCCGCAAGCCCCCCGCGATGGCCGCGCGCAGCGCGTTGAAATCGAAGAGGTTCCGCATCAGCTCGACATAATCGGCGACGGGGTCGATCACCTCGACCAGCATTTCGCCCACGCGCTGGCTGCCTATGCGGCCGATATCCACAGCGGGCGTGTTTAAGGTTAGGATTTCGTCGATCCTCATGCTTTCGGCGTGGATCGCATCGGTGATTTTCTCTGGCGCCGGCCCGCCATTGGCCGCATTGAACTTGATGCCGAAATCGCCGTCCGGCCCGCCGGGATTGTGGCTGGCCGAGAGGATCAGGCCGCCGAACGCATTGTGCTTGCGGATGACGCAGGAGGCGGCGGGCGTGGAGAGGATGCCGTCCTGCCCTACCAGCGCGCGGCCGAAACCGTTGGCCGCCGCGATGCGGATCACGGTCTGGATCGCTTCGGCGTTGAAGTAGCGGCCGTCGCCGCCAACCACGAGCGTGCACCCGCCGAACCCTTGCGGGGGCCGCACGGCGTTAAATACGGACTGCACGAAATTCGCCAGGTAATTGCCTGCCGCGAACTCAATAACCTTCTTGCGGAGCCCGCTGGTGCCGGGCTTCATGCCGGGGATGGGGCTGGTTGCAATGTGCTTGATTGTCATGGGGTTTACCTTGGAAATTCGGGATTTTGAACAGGCGCGCGGGCCGGGTCTGCCAAGCCGGTTCATGAGGATAATGAGACAGGCCTATCTGGAGCGCATGTTCTTGCTGCATGCAAGACGGAAACGGCGCCTATCAAGGCAGCCCAACAGACCCGCACAAGGATCGCCAGCGCGCTTGCTTAACCCAAAGCCACCACCACTGCGCTGGCTAGTTCACGCTTCCACTGGCAACGATGAGATTGACTTCGCGGCGTTCTGCAACGAGCGGGAATCTCTTATGTAGCTTCCCCCTGCGAAACGGGCGACTGGAGGATGGATATCTTCAATCCGTTGTGGTCAGAAGCGAACATTTTGCGCGGATCAAATGATCGTCGAAGCCTAGCCATTCTGACTTTGGCACTAAAGGTCGGAGATATCCCAAAGCCGGATTTCACCAATGTCGTCGCCGGAAATTAAGACAGCCCCCTCTTTTGTCGCAGACAAAGATCGAATATTCCCCTTGTGACCATTTAGGGAATGTGCAGGTCCTCCCTCCTTCCTTTGGATCAGCACCTCGCGGCCAGTGCAAAAAGCGAAAACTTCTCCCAAGGCTTCGATGCACGCAAATGTCCCGCCAATGGGCAGGTCGACACCTTTTTGGCCCGTAATTTCAGCCCGTAAATCGAAAACCCGTTTATTGACTATTGCGACTGGTCTATCCAACCCAAATATTTCAAGTTTATTTCCAGAGTGCGCCTCTATACGCCGAGTGATACTGTTCCATGATATATCCACCCACGTCATACCACAGCTATCTGTTGTAATATGAAAATTGCCAATAGTGTAAGAATTGCTACAAGCCAGGCTTTCAACCACTTGCCTCTCTTCCTTGGGTTGCGCCGATCGTGGGAGCTTTGTCCTATTTATAAGAACTTTCTTTGTTGCATCCCAAAGAAATTGCCAACCCACTTCGTCATAGCTTGTCAAATTGAAACCGCTTACGTCTGTATCGATCTTGGCAATAGCCGCCTCGTGCCCACCTAACACTGCGAAAACCCGGTCTTTACGGCGCTCCTGTATTCGCTTCCTTGCCTCGGCTTCGTACACTCCGATTGGGCGTTTGGCCAAGTACGCTTGCCATGACTTGATAAGGCCTTCCGCCTCGGCTTTTTCCCAATCGGCGTCGTCGGCCTTTCGCGCCAGCAAAACCTCGCCGACCAACCGGTCGATTTTTGCATTTAGCTGAGAGAAGACGGGAGCCGTGTAATACCAAGCGCTACCGAGAATTACGGCTGAAAAGAATAGGCCGCCCAATAGGGGTGCCGCCACACTCTTTATGGATGTCCCGCCGGTAGAAGCGGGCTTCGTCTTGCGCTGCCCTTCAACGGCTTGTTGAAGCTGATGAATGCGCAAGCGTGCAAACGGCGCATGTGGTCCTTCCGGAAACTCCTTCAGGTAGAACTCGTAATCCGCCACCGATTGTGAGCCCTCTATCGCTTTCCAGAACTGGTCGTGGAGGCTTCCACCGGCGGTGTGGGCATAGCGAGGGACCACATTCAGCCGCTTGAGTGCCGCTATGATCGCCGGCCGATTTTCGATAAGCTCGGTGTGGCGGGTGCTGTATGGTTTGGGTATCAAATTCAGATCGAGGTCCGCCGAACGCAGTGGAATAAGGATTCCGCGCCGCGCCGCATGCTCGGCTTCCGCAATCACCCAATCGCGCGTTACAGAGGTGGTTGTCCACAGGACGGCGACCGCCTTAGCCGCGTCGAGTTCGGTTTCGATGTTGTTCCGGAAGGTTTCGCCGCTGGTCAGCTCGGTATCCCACCAGACGGTGTATCCCTCGCCTTCGAGGTAGTGGGCGAGGTCTGCGGCGAGCTGACGTTCGGGTTTCGCGTAACTTATAAACACGTCGGCCATAACAAATCTCACCGAATTAAAAGCGAAAGCGGAATTCAGTAAGCGGTACATAACTGCTCCGTTCCGGTCAATGAGGCATCTTTGCTGTATGTGGCGGGAGCTGCGGCGAAGCGCGTAGTGTGACATTTGGCAATCGACGGGCTTAAGCGCTATGAGCGGCTCGCCGCTGCGAATGCCCGAAAGAAGGCAGAAAATGGACGCAATCCGCGGCCAAGAGGTGCGCCCGCGTCAATAATGCAACCGTCCTGTTCAGCCTGGAGCCTGCCCCGATGCGAACACCCGCCCTTATTCTGCTTTGCTCGTTGCTGCCCGCGAGCGCCTTGGCGAGAGACAAAGATGCGGCCGGGCTGTTCGACAAGCCGGCCAAGGTTGCGAAGGTCCCGCTGCCCACAGATCCGCAGTTCCCGAAGACCAAGCCCGTGGTTTCTTGCTCCTATTTCAAGGGCTTTGCCGTGAAGGCAATCGATCGCGGCGAGGTCGGCGCGGAGCTTTCCATCGTGCCCCTGGCGGGGGGTGCGGAGGCGTATCAATGCCGCGAGGCGGCAGCATCTGGCGAGATTGCAATCAGTGAGAACTGGTCCGGTTATTTCAAGGGCGCCAAGGGCACCTACATCTTTTTCGACGCGGCTGACGGCCAAAATGGCGGCCTGGGCTTCGCCATTTTCAGCCCGGACGGCAAGAAGCTGTTCGACGACACCGCGAAGAGCTGGCACGCCGCCGACCTGAAGCCCTCCGGGCTCGCACTGCGCTATACGCGGGTTTACGCCGCCGAGTGCTCGCTCTACGCCGATCCGGCCGGCTGCTGGGCGAAGGTTCGGCAGGCTACAGGACTGACGCAAGGCCCCGCGCCCGATTGCGCCGCACAGTACAAGGCCGAGGAGAAAAGGATGAAGGGGACGCCCAATCAGGCCAAAGTTGCCTCCATTCCAAGCGCCGTGGACTACGAGGCCGTGGTGACGCTCGAAGGCGGCCAGAGCACGATCTCGGCTGGCGAGGGGAAGGTTGCCTGCCGCCTGCCGGATTGATGGGTTGATGGGGCGTCGTGTCCCCCCGCATCCTGTCCTTCACCGCGCAAGTTCGCGCCGGCGAGCTTGCCTCGCTACGTGACCGCATCCGCAAGCAGATGCGGCGGGGAGAGGGTACGCCTCGTCGATGGCTGCGAGCGGACTGCCTTCCCACCCATCGAACTTTTTGCTGCGTTGAGGAAACCCGATGTGTTTCCAAGAATCCGCTGGATTTGTTAGCACCCCCTCCCCGCCTTCTTCTCCTTGAGGGGAGAAAGTGGAGAAGGGCGGGACGGGGAGGGGGTGAACCGGCTACTGCTTGAGTACGCCGGAGGCCTTGGCAACGTGCGTTGCGATGTAATCCATGAGCGCAGGCGAAAGGGCGTCGTAGGGTTCGAGGTGAAGCTCTTTGAGCCTCCCGCGCACCGCATCCATGTTCTTCGGATCGGCGCCCGCCTCGATGATCGACGACACGAAAGCAGCGAACTGCGGCGGCTGCCAGCCCGATTCCGCAAACAGCTCGGGATGGACGAAGTCGAGCCCGTAGAAGGGGTGCTTCGTATTCTCGATGCGCCCGTACATATGAACGCCGCAGCCGCTGCAAGCGTAGCGCTGGATGGTTGCGGACGGGTCGACGATGCGGAGCTTGTCGGCGTTCGCCGTCACGGTGAGATTCTCGCGCGGCACAACGGCGACGACGGAGAACTGCGCGCCCGACGGCTTCCAGCATTTCGTGCAGCCGCAAGCGTGGTCATGGGCAACCTGGCCCTTGATGCTGACCGTGACGGGGTTGGACGCGCATCTGCACTTCAACGTGCCGCCGCTAAAGCTCGGCGATTCAGGCTTCAATCCCTGGTCGACGGCTGGATGGATATGGACTGTCATTGCATTCCTCCCACTGTTCTTTTTTCTCCAAAACAGCATTCTTTCTACCTCGAAACACGCAGAGATGAGGTTGGGCCTCCCGCAAGCCCGTCAAGGCCGCGGCGCCGGTTGCGAAGCCATGGCGGTTTGCACCGTATCCGGATAATCAGACAGCCACGCTTGCAGTCTAGTAATAGCATCTTTGTCTGCCTTTTTGGCATTCAACGGGTAATATTTCTCATCACGTTAAAGTGTAGTATTCGGGGCAGTAAGCACTACTCATACCCGTAACGCAGCCGGAAACCTGCGGTCCAGCCTCACTTTGTTGCCAATGTGTCCCACAGGTGCCACAGGATGGCACGGTTATTCTCGAATCGCCAGCTCGACATTCTTGGCTTTGGCGAAAACGGTCTTAGCGGATGCTTCGTCGATTCGCGCCGAATTGACGTCAAGGCCGGTCAAATTGGCGCCATCCATGGCCGCGCCGCGGAAATCGGCGCCGGAAGCCTCCGCATCGCTAAGGTTTGCGCCCGCAAGGTTTGCGTCACGCAGTTTCGCGAATTCCAGGTTGGCCTCGGAGAAATTGGCATTCGACAGGTTTGCTGCCGTCAAGTTGGCCGACTTGAAGACCCCGGTAATCAGGCCCATGGACTGGTTCTTGAGGTCCGCGCTACAATTCGCGCCAGAGAGATTTGCGCCTTTCAGGCTCGCCCTGCTGAGGTCCGCGGTTACGCGCGTGCCCGAAAGATCCGCTCCGTCGAGATTTGCGCCTTGAAGCTGGCTCGCGAACAGGCTGGCGCCCTTGAGGCTTGCCCCGCTGAAATTGGCATCAAGCGCCCAAGCTTGGTCCAGAACCGCGCCGTCGAGCTTGGCACCGCTGAGATTCGCTTTGTTGAGGCGTGCATTGCGTAGGATCGCGTGGGCGAGGTCGAGCCCGGAAAGATCAAGGCCGTTCAATGCCTTGCCGGTCAGGTCCAAGGGCGCGCCCGCTTGGCTGCGCAAGAGCGCTTCGATGCCGGCGCGGGTCATTTCCGCCTGCGTCATCGCCGGCGATTGCAAGTCGAGATGCCGGAGCATGTCCTGCGCCGCGCCCGGGCAAGCGGCGCCGCACAGGATCGCGATAACCGCAATCTGCCGGCGCCAGCGTGTCATGACATCCTCCCAAAGGCGGCAAAGCTGCCGCCAGAACCGTGCTTCTCAGGCATTCAAACGCTGGGCGTGCCAGCGCAAATGATCCTCGATGAAGGTCGAGATGAAGTAGTAGGAATGGTCGTAGCCTTCCTGCAGCCGCAGCGTGAGCGGTATGCCGGCCTTGGCGCAGGCCTCCCGCAAAAGCTCGGGCTTGAGCTGCTCCTTCAGGAAGTTATCCGCCGTGCCTTGATCCACGAGCAGTTCGGCCACGCGCGCACCGTCCTCGATGAGCGCGCAGGCATCGTAGGCCCGCCAGGCTTGGCGGTCCTCGCCGATATAGCCGCTCAGGGCCTTTTGGCCCCAGGGGCAGTCGATGGGCGAGGAGATCGGCGCGAATGCGGATACCGACTTGAAGCGGCCCGGATTGCGCAAGGCGATGGTTAGCGCGCCGTGGCCGCCCATGGAATGGCCGGTGATGCCCTGCCTCGTCATGTCGGCCGGGAAGTCCAGCGCGATCGCCTCGGGCAGTTCGCGCTCGATATACGAGCGCATCCGGTAGTTCTTGGCCCAAGGCTCCCGGACGGCATCCACGTAAAAACCGGCGCCGAGACCAAAGTCGTAGGCGTTTTGCGGGTCGCCTGGAACACCTTCCCCGCGCGGGCTGGTGTCGGGAGCCACCACGATCAGCCCGAGTGCCGAGGCCATGCGCTGCGCGCCGGCCTTGACCGTGAAATTCTCCTCCGTGCAGGTCAGGCCGGAGAGATACCATAGCACCGGGAAGCCGCGGCCCGGCCCCCCGCCCGCCGGAACGTACACCGCGAAGCGCATGTCCGTTCCAGTCTCGGCGGAGCGATGGCGGTACACATACTGTGTACCGCCGAAGCTCTTGTTTTGCGAAACGATTTGAGGCCGGGTCAAAGCTTGCGTCCCCTAGTAAATCACGACCGAGCGGATCGACTTGCCCTCGTGCATGAGGTCGAGTGACTCGTTGATCTTTTCAAGCGGCATGGTGTGCGTGATGAGATCGTCGATGTTGATCTTCTTTTCCATGTACCAGTCGACGATCTTCGGCACGTCGGTGCGGCCCCTGGCGCCACCGAAGGCGGTGCCTTTCCAGACGCGGCCGGTAACGAGCTGGAAGGGCCTCGTGGAGATTTCCTGGCCCGAGGAGGCCACGCCGATGATGATGCTCTCGCCCCAGCCGCGATGGCAGCATTCGAGTGCCTGGCGCATGGTGTGGACGTTGCCGATGCACTCGAAGGAGAAGTCCGCGCCGCCGCCGGTGAGATCGACAATGGCCTGCACGACCTTGTCGCGGCCCACCTCGTCGGGGTTGATGTAATGCGTCATGCCGAATTTCTCGGCCATGGCGCGCTTTCCGGGGTTGAGGTCGATGCCGATGATCTTGTCCGCGCCCACCATCCTGGCGCCCTGGAGGACGTTAAGCCCGATGCCGCCGAGGCCGAAGACCACGACGTTCGCGCCGGGCCAGACTTTGGCCGTGTAAATAACCGCGCCGATGCCAGTAGTAACACCGCAGCCGATATAGCAAATCTTGTCGAACGGTGCGTCCTCGCGGACCTTGGCGAGCGCGATCTCGGGCAGCACGGTATAGTTCGAGAAGGTCGAGCAGCCCATGTAGTGAAAGATCGGCTTGCCATCGAGCGAGAAGCGCGATGTGCCGTCGGGCATCAGGCCCTGGCCTTGCGTGGAGCGGATCGCAGTGCACAGATTCGAGCGGCGGGAAAGGCACGTTTTGCAGCCGCGGCATTCGGGCGTGTAAAGCGGGATCACATGATCGCCAACCTTGAGGCCGCGCACGTCGGCGCCCACCTCGCGGACGATGCCTGCGCCCTCGTGGCCCAGGATCGACGGGAACAGCCCCTCCGGGTCGGCTCCCGACAGCGTGTAGGCATCGGTATGGCAGATGCCGGTTGCTTTGATCTCGACCAGGACCTCACCGGCCTTCGGCCCCTCAAGGTCCACGGTCTCGATGGAAAGAGGGTCTCCGGCCTTCCAGGCCACAGCAGCGCGCGTCTTCATGGGTCGTTTCCGCCTTCGCAATCGTTATTATTGGACTGGACTATCAGAACGCCGCCGTGGCGCCGTCCTTGCTACCGCGCCTATGCCGGAATGACTTCTGATAGCACGCTGTAAAGTCTGCATGGATAGTTCGTATAATGTCAATCCTATAACTCTCACAACCCGTCTAACACAGGAAGTAAAATATAGCGTGAAGATATTCGATAATTCTATCGACCGATTTCATATATCTATCGCGCTATGTGATATCGTGGCGCGTCACCTGCGATCACATGTGAGTTACAGGGCTCGCGATGCAATTGACACGCCGTAGCTTGTTTTGTTTGATTGTCTTATGGTCTCTTCGTGGGTGCCATTTTTATAGAATTTTAGATGCACGCGCCGCGTGCGGCCTTCGCCGGTTGTTTGCGCGCACGCATGTATCCATTGAATAGTTGCCGTTTTACGCATGTCTTACTTAAATATCGCGATAGCAATCAATTCTGCGTTACGCACCGATTTATATCATCCGTTCTGCTCCTAACGGCTATTGCAGTTTACACCGAGTTTGACTACTCTTTGTCTTGGTACCATTGCGCTCATTCCGCGAGTGAACTGAGAATGAGCCTCAACGAATGAGGAGGTTTTTAGCCAGGCAAGGCTTTATAGCAGGAACACATGAAGCGCTTTACCTAAAGCCTGGTTCATGTCCAGGGATTATAAGAATGGGCGCAAAGGAGAAAAACTTCGCAGATCGGATTTCCGGTAGGCGCATGTTTGAACTCTACAAGTATCTAGGGAGGAAGAAACAGTGCAAAAATTACTTATGACGGCATCGCTCACGGCGTTGCTGGCGGGTCTATCCGTGCCTGCGTCGGCAAACGACGAGCTGATCAAACTGCAGGCAGGCAGCGGCTGGGCAATGCAAGCCGGGGATTACGCGAACCAGCGTTACTCCAAGCTGAAGCAGATCACCAATGAGAATGTGGGCAAGCTTGAGCCCGTTTGGACATTCTCGACCGGCGTTCTGCGTGGACACGAGGGCGGGCCTCTGGTTATCGGCGACGTCATGTATGTCCACGCGCCGTTCCCGAATACGGTGTATGCGCTCGACCTGAACCACGAGGGCAAAATCCTTTGGAAATATGAACCCAAGCAAGATCCGTCCGTTATTCCTGTGATGTGTTGCGACACGGTCAACCGTGGCGTGGCTTACGGCGACGGCAAGATTTTCCTCCACCAAGCTGACACGACGCTTGTGGCGCTCGACGCCAAGACCGGCAAAATGGTCTGGTCGGTGAAGGAGGGCGATCCGTCCAAGGGCGAGACGGGCACCTCGGCGCCGCTCGTCGTCAAGAACTTGGTACTGGTCGGCGTGTCCGGCGCGGAATTCGGCGTTCGCGGCCGCATGACCGCCTACGACATCAACAACGGCAAGCAGGTCTGGCGCGCGTACTCGACAGGTCCGGATAACGAGGTGCTCGTCGACGCCGAGAAGACCACGGAACTCGGCAAGCCGATCGGTGCGAATACCAGCCCGAAGAGCTGGGAAGGCGACCAGTGGAAGATCGGCGGCGGCTCGACCTGGGGTTGGATCTCCTACGATCCGAAGCTGAACCTCGTCTACTATGGAACGGGCAACCCCTCGACCTGGAACCCGGTGCAGCGGCCCGGCGACAACAGGTTCTCGATGACGATTTTCGCCCGCGACGCCGACACCGGCATGGCCAAGTGGGTCTATCAGATGACGCCGCACGACCAGTGGGACTACGACGGCATCAACGAGATGATCCTGACCGAGCAGTCCGTCGACGGCAAGGAGCGCAAGCTGCTTACCCACTTCGACCGTAACGGCTTCGGCTATACGCTCGATCGCGAGAGCGGCGAACTGCTGGTTGCCGAGAAGTACGACGCGGCCGTCAACTGGGCGACCAAGGTCGACATGGACAAGAGCTCGAAGACCTACGGGCGTCCGCAGGTGGTCGCGCAATACGCTCCTGGCTCCAAGGGCGAGGACCAGAACTACCAGAACATCTGCCCTGCCGCTCTTGGCAGCAAGGACGAGCAGCCGGCCGCCTATAGCCCCGACACGAAGCTCTTCTACGTGCCGACGAACCACGTCTGCATGGACTACGAGCCTTACCGGGTCGCCTATACCGCCGGCCAGCCTTACGTCGGCGCTACGCTGTCCATGTTCCCCGCTCCTGGCGGAACGCACATGGGCAACTTCATCGCCTGGGACGGCACCAAGGGCAAGATCGTCTGGTCGGACCCCGAGCAGTTCTCCGTGTGGTCTGGCGCGGTCACGACGGCTGGCGGTGTCGGCTTCTACGGCACGCTTGAAGGCTATATGAAGGCGGTCGATCTGAAGAACGGCAAGGAACTGTACAAGTTCAAGACGCCGTCCGGCATCATCGGCAACGTCATGACCTACGAGCACAAGGGCAAGCAGTTCGTTGCCGTGCTTTCGGGCGTTGGCGGCTGGGCCGGCATCGGTCTTGCGGCTGGCTTGACCAAACCGAACGAAGGCCTCGGTGCGGTTGGTGGCTATGCGGCGCTGTCGAGCTATACGGCGCTGGGTGGCACGCTCACCGTGTTCGCCTTGCCGGGTGCGTAAGCCAGGCATACCGGGAGCCCGGCGCGTTAAGCGCCGGGCGTCTTTGTTTTCTAGCGGCGAGGGGAAGTCTTGAACATTCGCGCTATTCTTATGGGCCTTGCCCTGTGTTCCTGTGCGGCTTTTAGCGGAAACGCCCTGGCAGATGCTTCCGGCGATCCGAAAGCTGTCAAGAATGTCAATGGACAATACTACGACAAGGAAGGAAGTCCGACCTTCAACATCGGCAACGATGGCACAGTCGATTATTACACCTACTCCGGTTACCTGCGCTTTAACTCGATGTGCATCGTGTGCCATGGGCCGGACGGTTCCGGTTCCAGCTATGCTCCCGATCTGACCAAGTCCTTGAACACGATCAACTACGGAGAGTTCTTGGCTATAGTTGCGCAAGGGCGGAGAAACATTTCCGCCTCGACGGAATTTGTGATGCCGTCTTTCGGCGACAACAAGAACGTAGTCTGCTACCTCGACAATATTTATACATACCTGCGCGGGCGCAGCGATGGAGTGGTCGGGCGCGGCAGACCCGAAAAGCACGAGCCAAAACCGCCGGCTGCGGCCAAGGCCGAGAACGAATGCATGGGTACGTCATGAGGACATCGCGCGGAAGCCGCCTCGGCGCTCTTCTTGGCGGCGCGGTCCTGGCACTCTGGACGCAGGCGAGCGCCTTGCCGCAGGAAGGCCCGGCGGCGGCGGTGGAACTCGTCGATCCAAAGGTCCTCCGCGTTTGCTCCGACCCGCGCGCCCTGCCTTTCTCCAACGAGAAGGGCGAGGGCTTCGAAAACAAGCTCGCGGAGCTTCTGGCCGCCAAGCTTGGGAAATCCCTGGCCTATACGTGGTATCCCAACTCCACGGGCTTCGTGCGCAACACGCTGGGCTCGTTCAGGTGCGACGTAATCATGGGCTTCCCGCAAGGCGACGACATCGCCCAAATCACGAACCCCTATTACACCGCCTCCTACGCGCTGGTGTACAAGCCGGGCGCCGGGCTCGACGGCGTGGCTGCCCTCTCCGATCCCCGGCTCAAGGAGAAGAGCATCGGCGTCGTGGCAGGCACTCCGCCTTCCAACCTGATGGCGGCCAACGGCCTGATGACCCGCGCCAAGCCCTATCCGCTGGTGATCGACACGCGCGTGGATTCTTCCGCGCAAGAGATGATCAAGGACCTGCAGGCCGGCACCATCGACGCCGGCGTGCTGTGGGGACCGATGGCGGGCTATTACGCCATGCGCGCCGGGCCGAAGCTCGCCGTGGTGCCGCTCGACGGCCCGCGCATGAGCTTCCGGATCGGCATGGCGGTGCGGCAGTCGGACCAGGAGTTCAAGCGGCTCTTGAACCGGCTGATCCAGGAGAACCAGGGGGAGATCGACGCGCTGCTGCAAAGCTACGGCGTGCCGCTGCTCGACGCGCAGAACCGGCCGCTCGCCTCCGCCGCGCAGAAATCGCCCGCTACCGCGCCCCATAATTAAGCGCTCCTTAACCTCGCTACTACACGGAATCGCGCCAGTTTGGCGCGATTTGCGTGTCTGCTCTTAAGCGCTCATTATAGGGAATGCCCCTTTCGGGAGGATTAAGGGGCGGCCATCTCATTGATAATGCCAGCTGAATGCGCGCTAGGTGCGCGCCGCGGACAGGGGCTAATGCACCGTTTTGTGGTTAATTTCAAATCCGCCAATATATTTAAAGGGATTCTGCAACCGTAGAAATCGGCCTGAATCGCGAAAAAATTCGCAGAAATGCGCCTGCCGGACGCAGGGTGCGGCGCCGTTAACCACGCCGGTTTTAATCATGATGCCGTGCTTACACATCTTCATTATGCGTTCATAACCGAGCGCGCCATAAGCGCCGTCCTGCGCTGCCCAATGGTGAACTTCGACCCGTTAGGGTCGGGAGCGGAAATTGTGCGGCGATTCGAGCGCGCCCGCTCTGCCTGCAAATCCCGAAATTGCCCTCAATGCAGGATTACGTGAGCGCCGTTCGTATTTAGGCCGACACACCGAGCTCACTCTGCCCCCAAACGCCCCCCCGCACATCCGCGGAAAGCGGGCACCCGCACGGCAGCGAGACTTGGTTGTACACATGGCACTGTCATCGCACCATGATGCCGACTTACCAACCACGCTGTGGGTCTTGATGCGGCCATCGAGGCCAGTTATGCACCGGAGTTGACGCTAGAGAGCGCCACGATCAACCCAGAAGGTTACTTATATTAAGAAAGTTATAACGAACCTTATCTATTATCCGCATTCAGCAAAATAACAATCCCTAATCATTCGTTATATCTGCCGAGGTTGGAAATGACCGAAGAGCTACCAAGGGGCACAGCTGACACGCAGAGCCAGCATCGGCTTCGTTATAGCGTCAGTTTGGTTAAGCAAGGTAAGCACCAATTCTACACACTGACGATGCCCAGCGATGTGTTGGCGGCTACGTGCACCGTCACGACACGCAAAGAAGATCCGCGACAAGGGTTTCAGCGTGAGCTCGATGAGAAACGCGCATTGGAGATCGCGCATTATATCGATAATGACCTAGGAACAATTCCCAATTCGATTGTTCTATCAGCCCAATCAAGTGCGGAACTCAAGATTGTTGGAAAAGGCAAAACGCTTGAGTTTACAAAAACGCCAGGTGCGTTTTTAATACTCGATGGGCAACACCGCGTTTATGGATTTTCAAAAGCGAATACAGCACTACGTGTGCCAGTGGTAATATATAACGACCTCTCTCGCAGAGAGGAGACGCGATTATTTATTGACATCAACACTAAACAACGACCTGTGCCAGCACAGCTCTTGCTTGATATTAAGAAACTCGCAGAAATTGAAACAGAATCTGAAGAGCAGCTGCGTGATATATTTGATTTGTTTGATGAAGATATAGGTAGCGCACTTTCTGGCCACATGTCCCCTTCTGAAGCCTCACGATCAAAGATCACTAGGGTAACATTCAATCATGCAGTTAAGCCGCTTCTACCCCTTTTCCCCGCTCGAACCCATGATGAGATATATAGCATATTGAACGCATATTTGTCGGCATTATCCACTGAAATGTCAAAAAGGACTACGGAGCCGTTGCTCGTAAAGCCAGTTATATTTCGCGCTTTTATGGCGATTTTCAGATCTGTTGCACAGCGCGTGGTAGACAAATTTGGTAGTGATTACTCCGCAGCAAATTTCCAGGAGGTTATTTCACCAATGTTTTTAAATATGCCTATCAAAAGGTTCGAGTCAACGGGTACCAGTTGGTCTGCATTACGTGACTACCTGGAGGACCGCTTAAAAAACAAGCTTACGCTGTAGTCTACCGCCGTGGCGCAATTATCCACCAGCCTTTTTTCGGGTTTGCTGCCTGGCTTGGGAGCCGTTCCTGCGAAAGAGGGAGGTTTTCAGGACTGGATCACTTCCGGTAGTTACCGCCCCAGGTCAGTCGCCTCACCGCTCGTTATTGCGTTTGAGGATGTTGCTGTTGCGGCGTTTGTTCCGTTTGCCAATTTCGACTTTGAGCGCTTTGCTCTTGCAGCTAAAGAGTCTTGCTCGATTGCGCTCCTTGAACATAACAAACACAATCTGGCGGGGTGGCCTCTGCTAAAATTGTACTACTCTAGTTTTTTTGGTGCGCACGCCATAATGAGGAGTCGTGGCTCTGGCGTTGTTAAACTAGATAGGGCACACTCGTTCCACTTGAACCAAATATTGCAAACCTATGATCCGAACTCTCCGCAGCTGTCTCCTGGAATGTACTACTATACAACGACACAAGGCACGGCATTGGCAGCCGGGCAGGTTTCTCTGACTATGAAACCCGCCGATTCAGGTGCTGGCGTCCACGAAAGTTTTTGGAAACTCTTTTGTCGCTTTCTCCAAGATGAAGCTGCCAAGGCGGCCAACCAAGGCGCAGCGGACTCGAACTTGTTTGTAGCCGGTGCGATCGAACTCTCTGAGGCAATTCTAAATGGCGCATCTGGCGGCGGAGTGTGGCTGTCCGCAATTCGAAATGAGATAAATTACCAGCATAAGCATGATGCCTGGTTCCCTTTGCGAAAGAAGTCTAAGTCATTGGAGGCTATAAGCGGTACTGTTTATGCCGATTCCGCCACAATTCGCTTAGACGGTTCGAAAGAAAAGGAACCTATATTTGTTTTTGCCAATGTAACAAGCTCTGTCTGAGCTGTGCGTAGGC